>CAZBSX010000108.1:4542-5955 GCA_964494305.1 uncultured Legionella sp.
TGGGACGGCTAGCGTTCGATAAGGGTTTTTTACATATAAAAAACATTGATCTGGGGGGAGAATTGGGCGTACAAAACGGGAACAGTATGCGCTTAAATGTATCCCAAGCGGATCTCGACATTTTAGGAGGCGCTCCGGTTCAAACCAATGTGAATCCAATTGTTGATTTATTAGCCACCCTCACGACTACACCACTGTTTAACACACCGGTTTTTGCTCAAGTCAAAGGTGGCATTGCTTATCGTAGTTGGGAATTTGAAGATAGAACATCTATCAATCCCATTTCGAATGTTGCAGGCGAAGTACAAGCAGGTTTGGGAATTGCATTAAGTAGAATTAGCCAATTAAGCGTACTTTATCAAGGTATTTACGGTGGCAACTCAAACTTTATTATAAATGCTACGGATGAAGTTGGCAGTGTTAGTTCAATACCAATCCAAAATGGAATTCTTTTGAGTATTAATGTTATCGTCGGATGATACTACTATGCAACAATCTGAAACTTAACCAATTTATTTTAATCGGGCTATTCATATCATGCGCGCACAAAAAAAATTAATACTATTTCTCTCGGCATGCGTCTCCCTGATGTGGGGTCACCAAGCTATGGCCAATAATAACGTGACCAAAGAGTACGTTGATATGCGTATATATGGATTGGAATCGAAAATCCATACCTTGTTGGATCTCATTAACACTATGAAAACTGGCACTACGGGTCCGGCTGGCGAAAGAGGCTTGCCAGGTCCCGTTGGACCTATGGGGCCAGCGGGTGAAAGGGGCTTACCAGGTCCTGTTGGACCGATGGGTCCGGCTGGCCCAGGCCGCGCTGACTCTGTGGACTCATCCGATGGTATACCCGGCGAAACCTCAGCTGGCAAAATTTATGTGGTCGGTCAAGAGGCTTTAGGTGGCATTGTTTTTTATGTTGATGGCTCAACCAAAATTGGCGCACAGGGATACCATGGATTAGTCGCTGCAAAAACGGATAATAGTGCTGAAACCAACTGGAATGGCTATAATGGTGCAAAAGGTGGGTATGACTTTGCTACTGGCGCACGAAGCAATGGTTTTGGTGCTGGACAGCGGAATACAACCGTTATTATTACAACACAATCTCTTAGCGCACATTTGACTAAAAAGGGATTAAGCGTTTTTGCTGCAGAGGTTTGTGCGAATTACTGTGTGACTGAAAATGGTAAAACCGATTGTAAAAACAGTTCCGACGCGAAAAATCAGATGAGTTATGGTGATTGGTATTTACCATCGGCTTATGAATTATCTAAAATGTGGGACTCTAAAATATTAAACTTATCTGGCCAATATTGGAGCTCAACTGAAGACTCTCCCTCAGAAGCATTTTTTCAAAATGAGTACGGCCAAAGTTATGGCTCTAAATATATTGGGATCCAG
>CAZBSX010000109.1:0-1539 GCA_964494305.1 uncultured Legionella sp.
TCAGTACAATAAACGAAGATATGCTTGTGTTGCGTCTGCAGCCGCAGCCGAATTACGTAGAGTGACTCATGAGGTGCTGCCTGAAACTATCAAACTTCGTAATCATTTTTTTATTTTGAACCCAAGTGGTCTATATGAAGTGAATTCAGTAGGCAATTGGGTGCGGACGTTGAATATGGATGTACAAAATATTCAGTCTATTACTCAGATTGTGATGTCAGATCCGCGTGCGTCAACCAACGCGTTTTTTAATTTGACAGTGTCTATGGTAATTAAAATAAAATCAATATGTCCCATGTTTTGCAAGTCCATGACAACGGCTCTCGTTAGTTATAATCAGAAAACGCGTACCGCTCAATTATTATCGATGCTCTATCCCGGGCTTCCAGTGTATGTGACCGATGAACATACTTTGGTGATGCCATATTTTGAGAGTGCAGCTACTGCGGATGAGATTATCAAAGAGCAAATTCGGGTATTTAAGGTTGCCAAAAGATTTTTTTCAGATGCATGCATTATGGAGAATACCAGAAAAGATCAATTTGGGAATGTACGGATTGTTGATCCTGATATGTTATTTGATATTCGTGAGAGCCGTCGATTGTCTCGCGGCAGCATAGATGGGTGGGGTATGGTGTACAGCCCAACAACGGAGGGGCAACAGAACGAGTATGGAAGGATGCTGATAACTCGCATGCAAGCTTCGAGCGAGGAGAGCCGGATTGTAGTGGTTACTTACGGACTTCAATCTCTCATTACGCATTTTGATAGTCAAGAGATTCCTTACGATCATGATATGATCGATGAAAATTTATTAAAATTGGTTTTGTTTTTTTCCCAACATCGGTTTCCGCTGACAGTGAATGATCTCAAAATTATGCATGCTTTTCCTGAGGTTTTACTCCGATCGAGCTTAGGCAATTCCGATCCAACCGTGGCAGAGTTTTATTATGGCTGCCTGCTGGATTTGGTTTTTCAAGCAAACGATCAGGATACCAACGCTTTTTTAGAACAATTGGAAGAAGACACTCGAGTAGATGTTTTAATAACTGCAGTACAGAAAAAATTTCTCGTCTTGGTGGACCTTTTGTTGATCTATGGTGTGAATCCATTGATCTGCGGAACGAGTTATTCTCACGCGCTAGATTGGGCAATTTTGATGGGAGACTGGAGCATTCTTGAAAAAATCTTGAGTTTTGTGCCTCCTATCCACAATAGTACCGTGAATCGAAATAGCCTCTGGGCTTTTCCATTCCCAACCATGTCAGAGGTGGTTGAATCGATGAAAACATTAGAGGTTACGCTGCAATTTCATCAGCATCTTAATGCACTGTGGGATTTTTCGGTAGACCAGCGCGATCAAACCCTTGCGGAAATTGTGTTGGAGCTGGTGCAAGTACGTCGAGAGTGTTTTATAACCCCTGGTGAGGGGTTATCGGAAAGAAAGAAAAAATTTATTCACAAATGTTTGGCAATCTTAGCGCGCGAGATGCCGATTACTGAGGTTGCAGTGCAAGATGCTATGCATGATTTAAAAAA
>CAZBSX010000109.1:1549-5871 GCA_964494305.1 uncultured Legionella sp.
TGGCGCGCGGACCAACCATCTCAAGCTGCACAATCTGTTAGGGAAACAGTTGTGCCAGCGTGAAACATAAACATAATAAGAGAGCACCCATGGATGACACGTTCTTTTTGCTCGCCTGTAATCATATTCCTGATTTTGGCCCGCGCCGTATTGCGGTATGCCAGAAAATTTGGCCTCATTTGGGCGATATGTTTCGTGCCACTCAGACCGAATTGCTCGCGGTCGGTTTGCCCGAACATGTGGCCATTGCGATTAAAACTTTTGATTTTCGTCAAATTGATGCTGATCTTGCTTGGGAAAACTCTGATCCGAATCATCATATTTTGGCTTGGGGTACACCAGTGTATCCGCAATTATTGGCCGAAATCGATGCTCCGCCGCCTATCTTGTACGCAAAAGGAAGTCTTGCCTGTTTTGGTCAACGTACGTTAGGTATGGTAGGGACGCGCAAGCCGAGTGCGATGGGTGCCGAAACCGCTTGGCGTTTTGCGCACGAATTGGCACAAGGTGCTCAGCTTACCATTGTCAGTGGGTTAGCGCTCGGGATTGATGCACAAGCGCATCAAGGATGTTTGGCTGCAGGAGGCATGACGGTTGCGGTGATGGGCACTGGAATCAATGTGATTTATCCGCGCCGTCATCACAGTTTGGCGCAACAAATTATGGAGCGTGGTGTATTGCTGAGTGAGTTTCCCTTACACAGCCCACCGCTTGCCGCGCATTTTCCGCGAAGGAATCGCATCATTTCCGGATTATCTTCGGCGTTACTTGTTGTAGAAGCCGCCTTGCGCTCTGGTTCCTTGATTACAGCGCGATTTGCAATGGAACAAAATCGTGACGTATTTGCCATCCCAGGGTCTATTTATCATAGTTTAGCCATGGGATGTCATCGATTAGTGCAGCAGGGCGCATGTTTGGTCACATCTCCGCAAGAAGTTTGTGACGAAATGAGTTTGACCGGTTATCAAACAATAAAAAATCTATCAATTTCTTCTGAAATATGCGAAAATAGTAAGTTGTTACGTCATATTGGTTTTGAGTTGACAACAATTGATCAAATCATCGATCGAAGTGGGTTTTCTGTAGACGACGTGTTGTGTAACGTGGTTGAATTAGAGTTACAAGGTTGGATTCAAATGATTCCCGGTGGCTATATGAGGTGTCGATAATGAAAGCTAGTTTATTTGAAATTCTTTTAAGTTTATTCGAAAAAACATTAACTCAGCTCAAAGAAAAACAAGAATTAACTCACTCGACCGTGGTCCGGGAAGCAAAGTCTGGAGACATTACAGCAGAAGCCAAAGCTGGTTTGGAAATTAAAATTATTAAAGAATCCAGCCAAGCTGCAATGCGTGTGTTTTCTCCTGATGAACAAATGAAACTGACCAAAGCAAGTTATCAATTTCTAGTGAGACTGAGTTCGTTGGGCATTATCCCTACGCATACCATGGAATTGATTATGAATCGCTTATTTTTCTCTGATTCAAGATTCGTATCTTTACAAGAAACAAAATGGACCATTCGTAGTACGTTGGCACAAACCCTTGATCCCATTCAATTGGCTTTTCTGGAGCTGGTGCTCTATTTTAAAGAAGATGGACTATCTATACATTAACAAAATTGTATTATTCAAGATGTACCTGATCCTAGATCGAGTGTGGGATTGGGCGCAATATACATAGATGCGTAGGGTTTTTTCATAATTCAGCCTATTTGCGTAAGATCTTGTTTTATCCAGAAATCGCTTTCAAAAGGTCAAAGTATGTCGAAATACGTGGTGGTGGTTGAGTCACCCGCGAAATGCAAAACCATTCAAAAATATCTAGGCAGTGATTATACCGTATTAGCATCCTATGGCCACGTTCGGGATTTACCTCCGAAAAAAGGCTCAGTAGATCCGAACCATCAATTTGCAATGATTTACCAACCCATCGAGCGCAATATGCGGCATGTGGATGCCATTGCAAAAGCGTTGAAGCAAGCAGACACTTTGTTGTTAGCAACGGATCCGGATCGAGAAGGGGAGGCTATCTCTTGGCACGTACAAGAACTGATGGCGGCTCGCAACTTATTAAAAAATAAAACCGTGCAACGTATTTTCTTTAATGAAATTACCAAATCTGCACTCCATGAAGCGATTCAACACCCACGTGCGGTATCGATGGACTTGGTAAATGCTCAGCAAGCACGACGTGCTTTAGATTATCTCGTTGGATTTAATTTATCGCCGTTGCTATGGAAAAAAATTCGACGTGGTCTTTCTGCCGGGCGCGTGCAAAGTCCTGCGTTACGCTTGATCGTAGAGCGAGAAGAAGAGATTGAACGTTTTGTTGCGCAGGAATATTGGCAACTGGTGGCACAATGCGAGCATGCAGCAACCAAATTTACTGCGCGTTTGACACAACTTGAACAAGAAAAATTACAACAATTTACGATTACCCAAACTGCACAAGCGGAGCAAACTAAAGAGCGCCTTTTACAGCAAGCGAAAGGAGATTTAACCGTTGTTTCGGTTGAGAAGAAGCAGCGTAAGCGCCATCCTTCTGCGCCATTTATTACCTCAACATTGCAACAAGAAGCAGCACGAAAATTAGGATTTACGGCTAGAAAAACCATGATGGTTGCGCAGCAATTGTATGAAGGGATTGATATTGGTTCTGGCACAATGGGTTTGATTACCTATATGCGTACGGATTCAGTGAATATTTCTACGGAAGCTATTGATGAAATCCGTACGTATATCAATGCGCATTACGCAGAAAATCATTGCCCTAAAACTCCTCGTGTGTACAAGTCTAAATCTAAGAATGCCCAAGAAGCCCATGAAGCGATTCGACCTACGTCAATCAAGCGCACACCGGAGATGGTAGGCAAAGCTTTAAATGTCGATCAATTAAAATTATACACATTAATTTGGAAACGCACGCTGGCTTGTCAAATGGCAGAAGCGTTAGTGGATACGGTTGCCGTGGATTTGCAGGCTGAAGATGGGTTATTCCGAGCCAATGGATCGACCATTGTTTTTTCAGGATTCTTGACGGTTTATGAAGAAGGTCGTGACGATGTGCAGGATGAAACCAGCACTATGTTGCCCGTGTTGGAAAAAGGGGACCACGTACGCTTATTGGATATAGATGCGAATCAACATTTTACTGAGCCTCCGCCAAGATATTCTGAAGCATCGCTCATCAAAACCTTAGAGGAATTTGATATTGGTCGACCTGCGACGTATGTGTCCATTATTCATACGTTGCAACAGCGTGAATATGTTGTGGTCGATAAAAAACGCTTTTTCCCGACGGATGTCGGGCGCATTGTGAGCCGCTTTCTAACCGAATATTTTACTCGGTATGTCGATTATCAATTTACTGCAGGGCTAGAAGATACGTTAGATGCGGTTGCGCGCGGAGAAAAAGATTGGGTTCCAGTTCTCGATGAATTTTGGCAACCGTTTATTCGGCAAATTGAAGAAATTGATGAGCAAGTCCAGCGCAAAGACGTCACGACGGAAGTTCTGGACGAACCGTGTCCAAAATGTCAGCAACCTTTGGCTATTCGCTTAGGCAAACGTGGTCGTTTTATCGGATGTACTGCTTATCCTGAATGTGATTATACCAAAGATTTGTCAGCCAATGCTGCGGATGCAACTGAGCCTGAAGTGGTTGAAGGCCGCTCTTGTCCAGAATGCACCCATCCTTTGCACATTAAAGTTGGGCGTTATGGGCGTTTTATCGGATGTAGTCATTACCCAGATTGTAAGTTTATCGAACCCTTAGAGAAACCCGCGGATACAGGAGTCACTTGCCCGAAATGTCGCGACGCGACCATTGTAAAACGCAAATCAAGAAAAGGGAAAATCTTTTATTCTTGTGCCGGTTATCCCAAATGTGATTATGCATTATGGAATGAACCTATCGATCAACCCTGTCCATCTTGCGCTTGGCCATTGTTAACGGTAAAAGAAACCAAACGTGCTGGTCGGCAAGTGCTATGCCCTCATCCAGGCTGTGGGTATACCTCTAATGCGGACAATTAACCTTCCGTTCTGGGTTGGTAACTGGAGTCGATTGGCAGGGGTATTCTGGTGTGAATTGATAAATTTTAGGGGCGATGACCACATCTTCTGGTTCTTCAACGATGCTGCCCTCGGCCAGAATACACGATGTGATTAGGGCGATCAGCGGGGTTAAGAAGATCCATCTCATATTTTTCTCCACTATGCTACAATAGAACGATATTACCCTCTAGAAGTTAAGCATGGTTTAGGGGGTATTGACAATTGTTTTAACTAAGTAATTATGATGAAAAGCACTGTATTTTCC
>CAZBSX010000110.1:0-5864 GCA_964494305.1 uncultured Legionella sp.
GCCAGCAACAATCATACCCAATGATGCAGACAAAAAAGCAACCGACCAGCCAAAATGATCGCTCAAATAACTGGGTAAGGTCGTGCCAAAGATAATACCAGCGGTCAACCCCATATAAAAAATGGTAAACCCACTTTCTCGGTAAGGGGAACCTTCGGGATATTCGTTACCCAATAAAGAAGAAATATTGGGTTTGAGCAAACCAGTTCCTACGACAATGCCTGCCAAGCAATAGGTCAGTGTTTCGCCAGAATTAATAAGACTCAAGAAAAAATAACTGAGGAGAAGGATCAATGCACCCAATAGGATTGCGCGCTTTTGTCCAATCAGGTGATCTGCAATCCACCCTCCAATGACTGGAGACAAATACGTCAATGCAGTAAACGAGCCCACGAGTTCATAGACATTTTTATCTGGCCATCTAAAATGCAGCGCAAGGTAAAGCGCCAAAAGCGTTTGGACCACATAAAATCCGTAGCGCTCCCACATTTCTGTCGCGAAAAAGATACGTAATGTTTTAGGATGTTGATGCAAATTTTTGTACACAAAAACCCTTTGTCTATGAACAAAACTTACGAAAGAAACCTATACCCGTCTAGCCTTGCTGTATTCTGCACAAAACGAGGCGGGAGTATGACAGATGTTAAGGAATGTGTACAGACTTCTGAAGATGAGCACACAGAAAGATCATAATTCAATCAAAATAACTTGAAAAACAACCATTTCCGGTATTTAAAGATAACATTCTTAACAAATTGATTGTTTATTCTTGACTATAGCCAAAAATGGTCTAAATTTTATTTTACCAGACAAAAAGGTGATATAAGGATGTATCAGTGTTTGATCTAGGCAAAGTACCAATAAATGAACCAAGTGATTTGCTAAAGAAATTTTCTTTCTGCGTTGATGGAGAGCTTAACGAATCAACTTTGGGCTTTTTACGATCTGTGGCCAGGGCAAACCCTGTTGGCTTAGAAAAGCTCACCACCAAGTTACAACAACATATCCAAATCCAAGTTCCAGCTGAAGCACTCCATGCTATTATTCATGGCTTAACCGAGCAACTTAAAATCCCACGAAATGCACTGCAAGTCGTCCATACTTTTTTGCAAGAAGAACACACACAAGCATTGTTTCGTGAATTGCAGACCTTAGCGCACACACAATCTAAACTGCAGAACTCAGTTTTGCATATGATGGATAATCTCAATATTTTGACAAACGCGACTCAAGAAGGACAATTTTTGCGTCTTATCATCACCCTCATGTTGGAATGGACCTCAGGCCCAGAGCATGCTCGGCACGATGCCTCCAAATGGCTAAAGTCCGTGTTAAGTACTTCAGATCAAACCGATATCGCAGATATGATTTCTTTGATGCTATTCCCTGGCACTGCGCTCGTTGAACAATTTTTCCTGCATCTCCTTTATATCATGCTGGAATGGACTACATACGCGCAACGTACCACTAAAAATGCCGCAAAATGGCTAAAATCTGTTTTAAACATTCCCTATAAATCTGAGATGGCACAAATCATTCAACTCATTGCAGATCAATTGCATTTAGGTGATTACATTATGCCAGGCCAAACGCGAAACATGGACTGTTTGGAATTATTTATGCATTTGGAAAATCTTACTGTTGGTACTCAAATTGTCTTGGTGGATGAGACCAATAAACAGTTTATGGTCGATATGCACGCTACATTATTAACCGTTATGATCTGTAAACATTCGCCCAATGCGCTCTATGATGTGGTGGCCTTACACGAACAACACCCCGATTATGCCGTTTTACCCGCGATGCAAGCCTATCAGACTGATCCGTTACACTTAGAAAAATTCTTTCAAACCAGTATGTTCAAAGAATACTTCCCGCAACAACGAGAACAACACGGGAGAGTGAACCAACACATTTTTATATCGTCACTCATATCGTATATCCATACAGCAACTCAAACCGATACCGTTACCCAGAATCTTGACTTGGCCAAAATTGCTTTTTTCATCCATCAATGTGCCGCCCAATTGCGTGCCATGGACAACAAGAACTTTATGCAGTGGTACCAAACACACCCTCAAATTGCTCACATGGAGGCTTTACTCCCTGCTTTATTATTTAAAGCACTTTATATGTTAGCTTTAAATCAAAAACAGTATCATTCCGGTCGGATCAGAGCCAGTGCATTACAGTTGGTCACCCTCGGTTTTTCACATCGCTCAGCCTCAGCCTTAGCTACAGGCACCTTTCAGCCGCTGGTGAAAACGGATATTGCCGCCATAGACACCGATAATATTGCGGGGATGATCACGTTTTTTAAACAACAGTCCGCAGAAACGCGACGTCAACTCGCTCAAGAAATTTTGCTGTTGAGCATTGTTAGCCAATCATCCACTACGCATCACCATCACCGAACGTTCATGGTGGAATCTCCTGCATTGGAAAAACTCAATGCACCTAAGCTCAAATCAATCGTGCCGCAACTCAGTCGAGCGAATCCGTTAGATCGCAATCGCTTGTTTAGCTCGAAATCAAGCGCAACAAAAACTAATGCAGGGAATGGACACACTCATAAGCCAACGTTCAGAACATAATCACATCAACCGCGCATATTCTTCGCTCAGCCTACATGTCTCGCGAATTGAGTAGGATCTCTGGATCCCCCGCTTTATGCGGGGGATCCAGAGATCTCACTAATCTACATACCCTATTTATTGGGCCATGGCTCAACAAAGAAGAACATGTTATATTTGTTGGGCCATGACCCAACCTACTGTTGAATACCAAGAATAAATCATGTTGAAAAAATATAATATTGCACTCATTCCAAATGAAAATCATGCGCAGTACATTCAGTATGCACAAAGCTTATCGCAGCATGCCCCAGCAGCAAATTATCATATCGGAGGTTCCGCTTCGATCCCGCATGTCTCTTTATGTCATTTTCTCAAGGCGCCTGAACAGATTGCTGAGCTCTGGCAAACCGTAAAAAATTTAGCCGTACCTGACATCCATTTGATATTTACTCGCCACGTGAGTAAAACATTTCGCGGCAATCCCAAATATCACAATATATGGTGGGTATCTTTAATCCCGAATCATTTGGACAAACTCACAGCACGCCATATGGCGATAGCAGATATCGTGAAAAACCCCTTAAATGCCGCATATGCGCAATACGATCCGCATATGACGCTATTTAATAGCCGCTCAAAAGCCCAATGCGCTCAATTCAACCAAAACCCACAACTTAAGCCACCCTTAGAAGGCATATTTCATATTGCACTAGGGCTTACAGATCAGGTAGGTCAAATCACTGAATTGGTATATCCTTAGACTCAATACGTGACATACTTCTGATTACGGAGAAAATTTTGTCATCTCTTTTCCTTTATGGTATAATCTGCGTTTAAATAAGTGATTTGATTATGTCTGGATTATTTCCTCAATTACCCATTTTGATTCAAGCATTAGAAGAAATTCAAGCCAATGACATCGTGGTGATGGATGTCAGCAAGCGAACCGCAGTAACAGATTACATGATTGTTTGTGGTGGACGTGCTGCGCGTCATGTCAAAGCCATTGCAGATACCGTGATTGTCAAAATGAAATCGATTGGAATACAACCCATTCATCACGCTGGACTTGAAAACGGAGATTGGGCACTCGTGGATTTTGGTGATTGCGTTGTACATATCATGCAACCTGACTCCCGTTCGTTTTATCGTTTAGAAGAATTATGGGGTGTCAATCCTCTCTCTGTTTCTGCTTAGAGATCATGCTTTCTCGGCTGAGTTTAAACCATGACAATATTACGCGGCCATCGTGCTAACCCTCGAGAACTTCAAGCCTTTCTGTTTCGTTTTCATCTGCTGATTGCATTTTTAATTATTTTAGCCTTGATCTTAATTCTACGCTTGGCCTATTTACAATTCGTCCAATACAATCGCTTTGCCACGCTTTCGCTAAAAAATCAAATGAGTATCCTCCCTATTGCACCGCCTCGAGGGGTCATTTATGACAAAAACGGCGTAATCCTAGCAGAAAATATTCCAGTGTATGTTTTAGAACTTACACCAGAACGACTCACATCGATTCCTGAAACATTAGATCAGCTACAAACCTTACTCCCCTCCATCAACGAAGAAGACATTAAAAACTTTTACCGTGCCCGCAAGCAAAATCCGGCGTATGTCCCCATTCCCTTAAAGCTTAAATTAACTCAAGAAGAAGTGGCAACATTCGCAACGAATCAATATCAATTTCCTGGTGTCAGTGTCAAAGCAGTATTAATGCGTTATTATCCGTTAGGTGAAATTACTGCGCATTTATTAGGATATGTCGGACGCATTAATCTAGAAGAACTCCAACATGTTCACCCTACAAACTATCGTGCCACCAATTTCATTGGTAAATCAGGGGTTGAAAAATACTATGAACCGCAATTACATGGGCAAGTCGGTTATCAACAAATTGAGACCGACGTCAGTGGTAGAACTTTACGGATCCTAAGTAAACAAGCACCACTGACTGGCGATAAATTGTATCTAACCATTGACACCCGTATTCAAGAATCTGCGTATAATGCCTTATATGGAAAACGTGGTGCAGCCGTACTCTTATCAGTTAAGAATGGAGATATTATTGCCATGGTCTCCGCCCCAAGTTTCAATCCCAATTTATTTGTTAATGGCATCAGCTCTGAAAATTATAAACTATTATCCGACGAACAAAATCGCCCGTTATACAATCGTGCCGTCCGGGGATTGTATCCTCCTGCATCTACCATCAAACCGTTTATCGCTATTACAGGCTTACATGCTGGGGTTGCCAAGGTGCATGATCATATTTACGACCCCGGCTGGTATCGATTACCTGGCGTAAAACATTCGTATCGCGATTGGAAACATACGGGACATGGGTTCGTCAATCTTAAGCGAGCAATCACAGTATCGTGCGACACATATTTTTACCAACTGGGCAATAAATTAGGGATTCACGCTATCGAAAAAATGTTGTCCCAATTTGGATTTGGGCAACTCACACGCGTTGATCTCTCCGAAGAAACCTCGGGCTTAGTCCCAAGTCCGCATTGGAAGCGACAAACCAAACGATTACCTTGGTATCCAGGAGATACATTGATTACCTCCATTGGACAAGGATTTATGCTGATTACACCCCTGCAACTCGCTAACGCAACCGCTGCGCTATCTTATGATGGACGACGATTTCGGCCTCACTTACTCAATAAAAGTATACGGGGCCAACGCACCTTCCATTACAAACCCATAGAAGAATATCCTCTGCACCTAGCAACACATGAACATTGGGAAATTGTAAAGGATGCCATGCATAGTGTCATCACCAGCCTTGAGGGCACCGGCTATCGTTTCGGGCGCGATGCACCCTATTCCGTAGCAGCAAAAACCGGGACAGCGCAAGTATTCAGCTTAAGCCAAGATGAAAAAAAACAATACTTGAATATTCCACTTGAATTGCGCGATCATTCTCTATTTATTGCGTTTGCTCCTGTTGAGGATCCTGAAGTCGCCATTGCAGTCATCGTCGAGCATGATACTGCTGCGTCACAAGTTGCTCGGCAAATTTTAAATACTTATTTTGAACTGAAAGAATTAGGGCAATTGGATACGCCAGCACCCCAACAGGTACAACATGAAACAACTTAAAGCCAAACCCATGTATCGATTCACCGACCGGTCACTCCCTTTGGATTTACCACTCATGGGGTTATTAGTGATATTAATCATCTTTGGCTTAGTCATTCTCTAGAGTGCGTCCAATGATAACGTCAGTATGGTGCTCGGTCAAGCGCTCCGATTTTCGCTGGCACTGGGCGTAATGAT
>CAZBSX010000111.1:0-5753 GCA_964494305.1 uncultured Legionella sp.
AGTTGCTGCTTTCTATGAATCATATCTGATTGAAGATAAAAACGGAACTCTTCATCCTGAAAATAAGATGCAAATGACCGCCTTTGGAAAGCAAAAAAATGTAAAGCAAAATTGATGCCGCCAATCAGCATAAAGAAACATGCAAATACTTCAATGGCGACATTATGGTAATAAAAAAAACTATCGTCGTGCATAGAAAATCCGCCGGTTGAGACAGTGCCAAAGCTTTCTCCTATCGCATGAAACCAATCCATACCGCAAAACCAATAACACCAGGCACATGCCAATGTGATTAAGCAATAAATGCCCCATAATACTTTTGCAGTTTGAGTAATTCTAGGTGTTAATTTATTGTCTTTTAGCGGGCCAGATGCTTCAAGCTGCAGCAATTGTGATCCGCCCATGCCGAGCATTGGAAAAATGGCGACAGCTAAAACAATAATTCCCATCCCACCAATAAACTGGAGTTGTTGGCGGTAGTATAGCAGTGCATGAGGTAAGGTATCGAGGTTGGTGAAGGTGACAGCGCCCGTTGTGGTTAAACCTGACACGGTTTCAAAAAGGATATCAGTGACGCCATGATGTAAATCTTTGCATAAAAAAAATGGCAATGTAGAGAAAAAACTGATCCCAAACCAAACGAAGAGAACGATTAAGAAACCCTCTCGAATTTTTAATGCATTCTGGTGATGTCGAAAACTGGTCCATAACAGGATGCCGATCGCGTTAATCAGGATAAATGGGAGGATGAATGGTAGCCATACAGTTTCTGAAAAAATCAGATTAATCAGCAACGGCGGCAGCATGCTGAAACTGAACAACATGAGTAATAAACCGATAGAGCGCAAGATGGTTTTATATTGCATGGTCAACTCATGAATGTTAAATTAACTTCGAATAAAGCTTCTACTTGATGCAGATATTTCTTTTTCAGTACTAATAAAATAACACGATCTTTCGCGGCGATCACCAAATTAGAAGTCACAAAATGTAATTTTTTCCCACGGAAAATCCCCGCCACGATACAACCAGGAGGGAGTTCAATATCAGAAATAGCGCGACCAATGACTGCTGAAGTTTGTTCCGTCCCTGCAATGAGCAATTCAACTGCTTCGACTTCTTCGTCTTGAAGATGAGGAATTTTGGCGACATTACCATGTCTGATTTTGCTTAAAATAGTGCCAATCGTAATCGATTGCGGAGATAACGCTGAGTCAATGACGCTGTCGTCGATCAAATCAAAATAATTTTCTCGATTGACCAAGGTCATTGCATATTTTGCGCCTAAATACTTAGCTTGCAAGCTCCCCATGATATTGGCTTCATCATCATTGGTGACCGCACAAAACACATCAACATCTTCAATATTTTCACTCACCAGCAAGTCCCGGTCACTAATATCGCCTTCAATGACCAAGGTTTTATTCAATTGCGAAGCGTCTTCGGTCACTTGATCGGTTGATTTTTCAATCAATTTTATTTGATAGTCGTCCTCGAGCTGTTTGGCTAATCCATTGCCGATACGTCCGCCACCTGCGATCATGATTCGATGATTTTTTTTAGGATGGCGTTCTAAGCTTTTCAACAGTGCGAACAGATTTTTTTCCATCGCAATGAATACAATTTTATCTCGGAGTTCTATGGTGTAATTATCGACCAGTTGAATGGCTTGCTTTTTATTGAAGATAGCGACGATGGCCGCATGTGTCTTGGCGAGTTTACGATGAATTTCAGCGATAGTTTTGCCAAAACTCCATTCATTTTGTTGGATATCGACCGATATGAGGCAGACAGCGTCGTTGCAAAAACTAAAAATTTGATTGAAGTCCGGATATTTGATCATGCGAGAAATATGCTGAATGATTGCCCCAGTAGGATAAATAATCGTTTGAATGGGGATGATATTGTTTTTAAACATGGCAGGGCAACGATGATAGTTTTGCGAACGAATACGTGCAATGGTTCGCGGCATTTGAAAGAGCTTGTTGGCAATTAAGCACGCAAGTATATTGACTTCATCATCGGGTGTGACCGCAATCAAGACATCGGTCTTTTCAATGCCGGCATCTAGCAATACATCGGGATGCGCTGCATTGCCTGTTATGGTTTGGATATCGAGATGCGCTTTGATGTCGCTTAAGAGTTCGGCATTGAGATCCACGAGTACAATATCATTATTTTCACCGACGAGATTTCGTGCGAGCAATTCACCCACATGTCCCGCACCGAGAATTATAATTCGCATTGCGTGTCCTCCAGGAGTGTCCCCGTATAAACAAAATTTGCAGGGCCACGTAAATAAATAGGTCCAGAAGGATCGGGCCAATGGATATGCAAATCACCACCAGGTAAGCTCACAGTGATATGAGTTGCCATGTGGTGATAGAGATGGCCAATTGCTGCTGCTGCCACAGCACCGGAGCCACACGCTTGTGTTTCTCCACAACCGCGCTCATAAACACGCAATTGGAGGTGGTGTGGGCTTAGAATCTGCGCGAATCCTACATTGGTATGTTCTGGAAAAAAAGGATGTGTACTGATCTGCTGACCGATAGTATGGACATCTGTTTCTGCGAGCGTGTCAACGATGAAAACAGCATGGGGATTGCCCACGCTGAGCGCATGAAAACGATACGATTGTTGAGCAATGTTCAGCGTGTACGTATTGGCTTGTTGCGTGGCCTGAATCGGGATCTGAGTGGGTGAGAAATGTGGTTGCCCAAAATTCACAGTTACAGTTTCATCATCATGTAGCGTTAAGTATAAACGAGTTTTCACAGTTTGAATGCATAAGTCTTTTTTGGTGCTCAAGTTTTTAGCATGAACAAATCGCGCTAAACAACGAGCGCCATTGCCACATTGTCCGACCTCTTGTCCATCCGCATTAAAAATACGATAAAAAAAATCGACGTCAGGAATAGTGCTCTTTTCAACAATCAAACATTGATCAAACCCAATACCAGTATGGCGGTTACTCCAAGCGATAATGTGTTGAGGGTTGAATGTGAATGGACGGCGAGTGGCATCAATCATCATAAAATCGTTGCCCAAACCATGCATTTTGGTAAACGATAGGGTCATGATGGCTTGCTTTGCGAGGGGGAGTCTGGGAGATACAACGCTCCGCGTTGACCACACGCGCACAGCAGCACAGCGATGACAGCGCTGCAGAGGAGGAGTTGGATTGTGCGCATAGGATATATTGGTTCAATGATCTTAGATTCAGTATATGGGAGTGTTTAGGGATAATCAATTCATAGTGGGTACGATATTACATATTCATGCTGTATCGATAAAGTTCAGTTGGGTTGTGAAGATCCAGATAGGTCACACGCTAGGGCACAATGCTTTCGTAGCACCGGTCTTCAAAGAAACAGTTTTATGATGAGTAAAAAAAGTCATTTTACCATGGGTACGTTTGATCGATAAGCTGGCAAGAGATGGTAATCTGATGTTTGGATTTTCCGCACATCCTTCAAAAAATTCTCGCAGAAAATCTTGGCACGGCTCGGGTGCTACTTTATGTTGACTATATGCAGAAAAATCTTCGCGATCACTTAATTCCCCCTCATAATCAAATTGTTCTGCAGATAACCATGTGTTCTCATGGGTCATATGAAAACAATTTTTTAATTGGGGCAACTCCATGATACTGATGTTGCTAAAAACATCTATATCTGTATATTCCGGACGGTAATTGTCTACCAATATAGGCTCGTATCCAACGAATATTTTCAGTAATGCATAATAGAAAATACATCCTACTGAATGTTGCGTAGAAACATATCTGATCAACAAATTATTGGAGTACAGTGTTGTGTCTACTCGTTCGGTCGAGATATTGCAAGCCATACTATCAATCAGCGCGATACCAGTTTGAATGAAACCGTTATTTTTATTGGAAACTAAAATAGCAGGGCTTAAATTCAAAACCTCTTTCGTATCTGGATTCGCCAATCCATAAATAGCAAAACCATACTGTAACGACAAATGAGTTGGTAACGGTAAAACTGGAATGATATCTGTATCAAAATACCATCCGCCAACGGATCGAAGGATAAATAAGCGATATATATCACTGAGCGCACCATAATTTTGATCTTTCAATTTACGGGTCATCCAAAATGTTTTCTCTATCCATAAACGTGTTTTTTCTTTCATTTTGGAATGGAGACCTTCAATAGAGAATAGCCGTATTTTATGGTCTGTACAAAACGAAATAAACCGCTTGCGCGTACTACTATCGACCGCGTATGGATTAAACCATAAAATAATTGTGTGTTGCGGATTCTGAGCACGCCATGCAATGATGCGATCTTGGTGTTCTTTTTTTAAGAAGCTGCCAAACCAAATTATATTAATAATATTAGGGATAATCATCAGACGTTCGTAAAAACAAAGGATTAATATTTTATCAAAAAACACAATTAGCAGTCAAACTGAGATTAAAAATAGATAGTATAAAACTTGCCATCTGGCTCGCCATTAGCGATAATTCTAGGTTTTTATAGGTGGAATTCTTAGTGTTGTCTATTTATACAGAAGAACCGCAAGAACCCGCACAAGCTTGTGTGGTATGGTTGCATGGCCTGGGTTCGAATGGCGCGAATATGCGCGGCGTTGTGGAAGCTTTTCCTCCGCTGTCCGTGCCAATTCGTCATGTATTTGTGGATGCGCCTGTGCGCCCCGTGACACTGAATAATCATATGCAGATGCAAGCCTGGTATGATATCACAGGGTTAAGTTTGCAAGATCGCGAAGATCGAGACGGTATTTTGCAATCAGAGCGTGCTTTAGATGATATTATTGCTGCGCAAATTACGCAGGGCATTGCGCCGCAACACATTTTTTTAGCAGGGTTTTCGCAAGGCGGTGCAATGGCTTTGTTTGTGGGGTTACGAACTCAACGTCAGTTGGGCGGAATCATTGCATTATCAGCGTATTTGCCACTTCAGAAAGAGTGTTTATCTGATGAACATGTGATCTTACCTATTTTTATGGCAATGGGTACGGCTGATCAGGTGGTGATGCCCGCTTGGACTAAAATCTCTCGCGATTTTATCGTGTCTCGTGGATTCACTCGACTTACTTGGAACGAATACCCTATGGGGCACACGATTTGTATGGAAGAAATTACTGATATCGCTGTGTGGTTGAAAACTCAAATCGGTCAAACTGTTCGTCAAGGGGAAACCATATGACCGTAGTAAAGAAGTCCCGTTCAGTGCCTTATTCTTGTGAGCAAATGTATCGTTTGGTGAATGATATTGAGCGTTATGCGGATTTTTTGCCGTATTTTTCGTCGAGTGTGATTCATCACCAGGACGAAGATGAGGTTCAAGCTACGTTATCTATTACTGCAGCCGGTATGAGTAAATCTTTTACCACACGCAATCGTTTGCAGGCCAATAAAATGATTGAAATGCGCTTAGTCGATGGGCCATTCAGTCATTTTGAAGGATTTTGGCGGTTTGATGAAACGCCTGAAGGGTGTGCAGTATCGCTTGATTTGGAATTTGATTTTGCTGGCCGAATGCTTTCGATGTTATTGGGTCCTATTTTTGAGCAAGTCACGGATGCTTTGGTGGATGCGTTCTGTGACCGCGCAGTCCAAATTTATACGGATAAGACTTAGATCTCATGCCACAGTCGTTCTGTGAATTGATCTATGTCCCGCCTGGGGATGTTCCCGTGGTTTTTTCCATGGTCTGGTCTATGCGTATGTCGGTCTTGGATTTGGTGCACGCTTCTGG
>CAZBSX010000112.1:0-5097 GCA_964494305.1 uncultured Legionella sp.
TTCCTTACCTATTTTGTGGCTATACAAGTTTTACGTATGATTGGCGCTCATTCCCTGAATTACCTGGTGATACGGTAGAATTGGGTGGATTTCTGAGCGAATGGGTCATGCATTGTCTCAATGATCTCTCATTTTTAGCAAAAGAACCCATCACGCGGTTTATGGCGTCTCGTATAGCGCCTAATGATGTGAGTCGGAACACCGCTGCTCCTTACGTTTTCCTTGAGTATGATCCTCAAACCAAATTTACAGTATCTTTTGAGCATTTTCTGGCTCTTGATGAGTTACAAGAGGTATCTGCTGCGCATAAATTTGTCATTTTAAAATCTTTGGTCAAGTATACGCAAGATTTGGTAGGCTGTGGACATCCGGTTGGGATTAATTTCACTGAAGTGTTGTTGGATCATCCCGAACAAGCACGTCCTGAGTACTATCGTGCAGGCATTGATAAGGTGCTCACAGATGTTGCTGAGTATCGCAAAGCAATTGATTCATGGTCGTATCAATTTTACAAAATGTTTATGCTTCAAATGATTCCTACACGATTGGTTGCAAATGAATCAATTTGGCCTCCAGTCTCTATGTATTCTGGGTGGGCAGATGTGGCGTTAGTACCTGATGCGACAAGCAGGGCAGGATGGCCCCCATTATTTTATACTACGGGCAACTGTGTTAATGAGAAGCAAAATATTGTTCCCAATCAATGTTTAACGCACCCATTCGAGATTAAACTTGCTTTGCGCAAGCAACAAGGCCCACAGCTTATATTGCGTTTGGGATCGCATTGGTCTTTAAGTGATTTCGAGTACTGTGCAAGGAGTTTGGCGTCCCAAACGGCCTTGAAAGAACTCATTATTATTTTTCATGGCACACAATACCATGATGCAGAACTCAGGGCTGAGGTTTTGCATACGTTGGAACGTTGGATCACGACGTATCAATGGAAATTTTTTCCACATGTTTTTTTATTGACACAACCCACGGATCTGAAACTTGTATCGGAATTTCAGCCGGAGCCTGAGGTGCAGGCGGGTTTTCGTGCATTGCAAAATAATTGTGGGTATTATGGCGCTGAGCCACGAATTGGTGCGGCAGTATGGCGCCAAATTCAAGCGCATGGCCAAGAAAACACAATACCCTTAAAGACTTTATTCGCTGAAACTGCGAATACACACGCCAAATCTTCTTATAGGATTCATGCAGGACCACCGACCACGAAGTATCGTGCTTCCAAACAATTTAGTGGTGAGCAATTAAGAAATCAATTGACGTTTACAGTGACTCAGCATGTTGCGCAAGCACAAGAGATGGCTCAAGATCTACAACAACAGCACGTGCTACAAAATGAGCAAGAACTCACGCAAACCGCAAGTCAACAGCAACAGCGACAAACTCAAGCGAATTGGGGCGTTAATCTTTTTCGTACTACCGTAGGAATGAGTGAATTCAATTCTATGCTGCAAATGCATGCTATCAAAACGAATGCTCGCCCTACACCAGATGTCAACGTACTCAGGCTGAATGGGCATTATACAGAACATTACCTCAGAACGAATTTGATGAAGCGACTTGCAACAGATTATGATTTTAGGGGAAAAGTAACCGGCGCAATTTTCAAGCGCTTTGCGCATAACCCTACGATGTGTGGTTTACGTCACCATTCTTTTGTACAAATCGATCAGATGCTTGCTGAAGACTTGCTTGAACATATTGCACAGATCATGGATGGCTTGGATCCGGAACATCTTTTAATTGAAAAAGGTCCTTATCTAGTCAGTATGATGCCGTTATATCGACCGTCGACTTTGGTTGGATATACCTTGAATTACCAAGAGAGTAAATCCGTGATTCATACGGGCCTTATGAATATGCTCGCGCATCCGACACGAGGAAATTTTAATTCAGTGTTGCAGACTGATGCAATATTACGTTCAGAAGATATTCCAGCACACTCTGAAGAAGACCAGCTAAAGTGGCAGGACATTGTGCAGGAATTATTGACTTTGATGCAGCCTGGATGCCCGGAGCGTTTGGCCGATGAACCGAAAATACGCCAGCATTTGCATGCGTTATTTAAGATACATTGCCCAAATAACAGTGAGATTTTAAGCCGGTTTTTAGACTCTTTTTCAGAGCTTAGACGCGATCATTGTAAAATTATCTTGCAGCTTATTATGATGGGGTATCGCCATCATCTTGACCAATTGGTATTGTTGCTGAATGAACTCGAACGGCGTGCATTACTAGAAAATTTTCGTAAAATTTATTTTGAGTATGCACAAACAATCACGTCAGTCTCGGATTTATTACAAGCTGATTACGGGCGATCGACTACAGGTGCTGTTTCGATTGATTATCTCAATCCGGGATTTACACATAAACCACTTGGTGAGTCATGTAGTAATAGAAAACAACAACATTTGTTCCTAGAATTAGTGCAGAATACGCCGATTGGTTCAGATCAATCTGAATGGCCGCCATTTATCAAATTTATGCAACATTTTTTGTTATTTTCAAGTCAACTGAATATCGATACGCATTATCTTGATCTTCGAGCACTTCAAAAATTTTGGCAAGGTTTGGATAACAAAATATTCAAGTATTATGCACAAGATCGAGAGCGTACGGATCAGACGATGGCAGCATGGGTTGATCATTTGATTTGCGCAAACAGCGGGTTGAAGTTGGAGCCTGTCGGATTGGCCAAAACTATTTTTAATGGTTTGGAACAATTGATTGATAATGCGATTCGGCATGACACCTTAGTTGAACAATTGATGGCATTACCTGGTTTATCTTTATTGGGCGGTGATGCGCCTTATCTAGCAATGCAAGATGGTTTTGAAACGATAACTCAAGATGCCGAGCCGAAATTGAGCAAACTACGCCATTTTGGAGAATATGGGGATACGTTTCATTTTATGGATCAATTTATTTCTTCTTATCGTGTGACGGAACAAGAATTAAAAGCAGCTTTGAATGAACAATATATGATGGATGCCTATTATCCAGGTTTAACCATGAAAATATTTCGTTATCTCGGTGCTCTTCCCTCAGCTTTACGTGAACCGATTTCTTTCTATCGTCAATTATTACAGGATGGCAATCAGGCTCATTATCCGGTGTATTCTTATTTCAAAGTATTGTTGGTGGGCTATTTTGTGTTAACTAAAACAGGCCCGCATTATGTAAAACAGATTGATCGTAAAGCGTTGCATCATGATTTTATGGCGTATATTCAGCAAAAAAACTATGCGCTTCCCTATTATAACTATGATCTCCCGCAACAAGTCGATGCAGTAAACCAAACCATGCGCGGCAAGATTGCGGACGAATATCGGCCAGTCATTAACGCCTGTATCCTCGATTTTTTTGTGGGTCTGGATACCATCAAAATAGATCAAGTTCATAGCAATCATTATTGTCTTTGGGACTTTTATGTCAAATCTGTTCCTACTGCGGAGCAGCCTTCTGGCCTGTTATCTTTGATCGGATTAAACTCAAATTATACATTTGATACGATTCCGGCTGTTTTTAAAAAGAAGTTTTCTATTCATCATGTGGCAGGGTTCTTTCTAACGCATCAAGAGGATTTACAAAAATCAGCTGATATTTTTGTAAAATATCCCGAAATTTTAGAGCGATTGTTGGTCGCAAAAATTAGAGAAGGGTTTGCTGCAACGGTCGCTTATAAACAATGCTCAATTGCCGAGAATGACTTATTAGAAAAAAAACGCTATTTGTATGACTGGTTTATGTACGCTTATCCTCAATTGAGTGTTCAGCAATTTAAACAAAATAGCGCTGATTTCGAAAGACTGGTAACGGATTTTAGTGAGTTTGCGTTACAAGACGATTATGAGCAATTGTTGCCAGCGTTGCATAACTTGTTTTGTTTGCATAAGCAAGCAAAACATGGATTACGAATCTTGGATCTGATTGCCGAACAACGCCATGTGGATGAGTATGCGGTACCCAATATGATCCAATTTTTGCAAGAATTGCATCAATTTCCGGAATTATTGATTGAGGATAGCGCACACACGTTATTATCTACGCTTTGCACAGCGTATTTACGGCAGCCGAAACCTGATGGTTTAGTCCCTTTGTTGCGAATGACCCAAAAGTTGATTCGTTTAGAATCAACTGATGCACCGAAGGCGTTGCAGACTTTATTGTCGCATCTGCCTACGCAGCAAACAGAAGAGGAGCTGCCGTTTTTCTTACAACAGCAATTAACGGGTCAACAATTACAAAGCCTAGCCGAGGTTTTGGCGCATAAACCATTACCCTTGGATGTGCTTGCGCAAGTTTATCAGGACGATCCTGGCGCTGATTTTGCCGATATCTATGCGATATTACAGGATTTTGATGATGAACAAAGTCGTGCAGTAGGGGATTTGGCCCGTCATATTTATCCTACTAGCGCGCAATCGATGGCGCAAGTTCTGTTGCAATTGAGTACCCAATCAAAATCTACCTTAGTACGTCTGGCACGATTACTTACACTCTATCCCATCAGCCCAGAGCGTGTACTGGAGATGTTGAATAGTCCCAATTTACAACACAGTATTAAAACCTTAGAACAAGAATTGTACGCTGAAAATATAGATCGTTTTACCTATGATGCAGAAGATATCAAACAAAAAATAGCGCAGATTCGTAAAAAATCGATGCTGGAAGGAGAAGCAGACGAGCCTTTATCGCACATTGAACAAGAGAACATGTTGCGTGATTATGGTGTGATGATGTCTTATATGCAAAAGAATCCGATCTTCATCGAGGTGGATGCAGAAGGAAATCAGTGCGCGCTCAGTATCCAACAATTAGATGAAGAACAATTTCAAACTGTATATCAACGCTTAAAAACTCAGTTGATGGATACGACACTCAGCGCACCCAAAAAACATGCATATCGTTTGAGTTTGTTAGCATTATGTATAGAAGCACATTATCGCATGACCAAAAAATTCCCACAGAGCACACAAATTTTGTGCCATTTGCATGCGTTGAATCATCCAGAATCTTTGATTCAAGAAGTGAAAACTGGCGGTGGCAAATCAATTATTTCTGCGCTTGCTGCTGTGACTGTATGTG
>CAZBSX010000112.1:5107-5748 GCA_964494305.1 uncultured Legionella sp.
ATTGGACGGTGGACATAGCAACCGAAAACGATGCATTGGCGAAGGAGGGCTTAAAAAAATTCAAACCCTTCTATCAGTATCTAGGTGTCCCTTATGCCAAAAAAACGCTTCAACCCAATAGTGCGCATGCCGAGTATACGGAATTTGGCATCAATCATGGTACACCGGCCAATTTGAGCTTTTTCCGGATACAAATGGCATTGCAGAAAAAAACATTGCCCAAACATGTGCTGTTATTATGTGATGAAATTGATGCGATTCTGACGACAACCATTCAATATCGCTTGGCCGGGGTGTTAGATCCGATGTACGCCGATTTGCGTTCGTGGGCGGTGGTATTGGCTGAATTACTGAAATTTGTACAGGAAGAAGAGATTTATCTCAATAATACGTGTGATGAGCTGGATGACGTGGAGAATTTTAAACTCTATTTCTCAACGCATCAGGATAAAAAATTAGCGCAATTTGTTGACAAAATACCAACGGATACGCTCGATAAATTATTGAATTCTGCTCGGATGCCTCAGGCATTGGAAGCTGGTGTCGATTATTTGGCAATTTTGAAACCACACATGAATCAACTGAAGCAGTATGCGGCACCTATTATGAATGTGGGAACAAAACGACCAGAGCCAAGCGTG
>CAZBSX010000113.1:0-5741 GCA_964494305.1 uncultured Legionella sp.
GCACTAAAATCGCGATCTCAAAAGTCTCAGCCTAAAAATATTTTTCAAGATGTAGACGTTTACATTGAGGCATTGGAATTGTACAAAGCAACACTGTTACAAGACTCAAAACATAGCTTGGCTTTGGAGAAAATTAAGCAAATTGATTTGTTTATTGCTGACACTAAAACTCGAATTAACCGGTATAATGCGGGCGAAAAAAATGCATTTGATGGGTATATTGAGGCAAATAAGCAATCGTTGCAGATACTTGCACAAAATAGAATGAGCCGACCGATTATCTATTCAATTTTACTGAGTTTGATGGTTGTTCCAATGATTTTTGGTGCGATTCAATGGGCAATGACCAAAGGGAATACTTATTTGTTTTTTACGGCTGTAAAAGAATCTGAAAAGCGTGCTTTAAACGTGCAAAACAAAGTCATTGAGAGTAAAGGAAAAAAACCGTAGCCCGAAATTCGCTATGCTACTTGCGGGTTACTGCGTGGTATTTCCAAAAAGCGGGCAATAAAGAGATACTTAAGCACACTGCAACGACACATAAAATGCCGCCGATCAAAATGGCAAATTGGGTACTGGTCATTGATGCTAAAAAGCCTACTTGAGTATTCCCAAGTAATGGTCCACTCATGTAGCTTACCATTTCCAAACTCGCCATTCTGCCACGTAAGTTATCAGGAATCGTTTCATTCCAAATGGTTGTTCTAAATATACCGCTGATACAGTCGGCAGCGCCTGCTAAAATCAAGAAAAATATGATCATAAGTAAATGATTGAACAACCCAACACAAGCAATAGAACATCCCCATAGAATTGCAGCAATTGCAACAGCAGCACCATGTCGTTTGATTCTCGTAGTCCATGCACTGAAAACAGTGATAATTAATGCTCCAATCGCGGGCGCGGCGTATAACCAACCTAATGTTTTGGTACCCCCCAACATTACTGCCATTGCCGGAAATAAGGCATTGGGCATTGCAAAAATCATTGCGACAAAATCAATCACATAGGTGCCTATTAATTCCTGACGACTCATTGCATATCGAATAGCAACGACAACACTGTTTAAACTGGGTTGTTCTTGATTCTCTGAGGGTACGATACTTTTGATTTGCAGGAGAGCTGTGATTGAAAATATAAATGTTAAAAAATCAAGAGCAAATGTCCAAGCTAGTCCAAAGCTTGCAATACAAACCCCCGCAACGGCAGGACCACCTATCATACCGACGGTGCTTCTAAACATTGCTAAAACACTGGTGGCTTGAATTTCTTTATGTGAAACGAGACGTGGCATTAATGCATCCAGCGAAGGTCGATGCAATCCGCTTAAGGCAGAAAGTAGTGCTGCAATGAGATATACTAACCATAATTGTGGGTGGGTAGCCATGGTGTTCAGAATTAAACATAAACATCCAATGGCCATGCCAATTTCTGCACGGATGAGTAATTTTCGTCTATCCAACACATCGGCCAATGCGCCACCAATAAAGGCAGTCAGAAGAAGCGGGACAAGTTCAATGAGACCTAGCAATCCTACAGCCAATGTGGAGTGAGTCAGATGATAAATTTGATAAGGCAGGGCTACCCAACTCATCATCGTTCCAAAAAAAGAAACGAATTGCCCGAAGTAGGCGTACCGAAAATCACGATTATGTTTGAGTGGGCTTAAATCAATCCACATTGTAGATGTTCCTGAATCTTAAGGACTGAACGGAGGTACATACCTTCTGTGCGAGCACATTATATTTGATGATCGACGCTGCACGCAATGGGTCACCTTACACGGTAACCTCTAAAATCCAATAAATTGAGCGCACATTAACACCATAAATAACATTGAAATATCCCTGCATATTGAGACTACTTTCTACAG
Organism: uncultured Legionella sp.; assembly: GCA_964494305.1. Taxonomy (GTDB): domain Bacteria; phylum Pseudomonadota; class Gammaproteobacteria; order Legionellales; family Legionellaceae. The sequence continues at coordinate 1,874 of CAZBSX010000113.1, forward strand.
TACCTCTTGCAACTGGCGTTACTGTTCTGTTCATGCTAGAAGTAAAAGCAATCTGGCGACCTACCCCACACTCATAAGATAGGCGCACTATCGCAGTCTGTTTTTGGTTGGACAACAAAGCAAAACTCTCGGTACTTCCTGCTGGGATATAGATAGGGACACGATTATTACTAAACATACTACCATTGAGGACTCTATTCGATAATAAAGTACAACCATTGGCGCTATTATTATAAATAGAAACGAATAATCTGTTCGGAGAAAATCCGTTTTTATCAGCAAAAGCAAGCGATGAAAGGAAGATACCACTCAAGAATAATAATATTTTTAATCCTTTCATAAGCTGCTTTCCATGTCTTATCACTGCTCAACTTAGAATAGTTGCTCGAGTTCGCTATGCTACTTGCGGGTTACGTCTGCTTTCTGCCTAACTGATTTTTTGATAAGAATCATGTCCTATGAAGCGTGCGCCAGGGCCTTCATGGATAATATCACTTGCTTGTTTGTTTAGTATAGAAATAGTATCAATAGCCGTTTTCTTCTTATCCAAATTGCCACTTACACTGAGCACCGATTCACACATAGGATAAACAACGCTAAACGTTAATGCATTTCCTATTAAGTACCCAGTAATAGGCCTTTTTTTGTTCATTGCGTCAGGACATGTTTTAGAAGCTACGGCTGTTGTAAAATAACCTTCGATTTTATTATCAGCTAATATGTTTAATTCTAAAATAGAACCCCTTTGATTCTTAAAAGTTATTTGATTTTTTTCAGCCAAAGCTGTTTGACATAATAAAGTTGAAGCTATACCTATTGCACTTACGCATCGTTTTAGATTCATTTTTACTCCCTATTAAACAAATATAACGCTTCAATGGTTTACAGATTTAAATGTTAATCCACAATACCATAGCTTCAATAGATACGCTATCTCTGTAGTTGCAATGCGGATTGCAGGTGCACTGTTGTTGGAGAAAAGTAAAAAATTTTCGTCATTACAAAATAAGCATGGTGAATTAGAGCTTCGGCTTGCGGCTTGCGCTCACTCGGAATATGTAATGCCTCACGTCAAGACATAGGGTTATTAAAATCGGCCCCGTGTCCCGATGGATAGTTGATTATTATGTTTCATATATATACAATTCAATCTATTGTCTTCAATATGAAAAGGCGTTCAATTATGGCAGATGAACTGCAAGCGAGTATCAAAAAAGTAGTTACTTATGGAAAAGCATTAGAAAATAAAAGAGAAACGTATTTGCAGCAATACGAGAGTGCAGTTCCAAATTCGCAGGAGCAAGCACAGGTCTATGATGCTGTTTTCATACTTGACTATATGATTGAGACAAACAAACAGATGATTGTTTACTTATCCTTTTTTCAAAATACCAACAATACTCTGGTAATGAAAGCTAGGGATAACTTGTTTGGCGCAATAGAAAGTATTACTGATAGGGACATTAATATATTTGTCGAAAGTATTAGGCAGCAAATCCTATCGAATAAAAACGACGTTATTAATGCATTGAACAATCTTTCGTGGTTATGCAGGTTTGTACAAGCAACTTCCGCTGCCACAATAGTTATGATTCCCATTGTTTTACTGGCTTTTCTTTTAGGTGCTTTAACTGCTGGCTATGTGACAGCAATAGTAGGTGTTGCGGCGGTTGTTACCGCTATTAATGCATCTATTTTGAGCAAATATAGGCTAGAATTACGTACAGTTCACGAAAACCTAGTTGAGCCCTTGCATATCTTGCAGGTTGCTAATCATACAAAACCACTTGTCGCACATTCTATTTTTACCACTGAAACGATCCCAAGCGAGATCATAAGAGACGGTTTTTTTAATCATAAAGCTTCAAATAATGCACGTATAGTCAAAGATGACGTTGCTTCTGAATATCAACGCTTAGCGTACTAGTGAACTTTATTGGGCCGGTCGTCCTTATACAATTAACTATAATGACGGAATGAGCATGGTCAATTAGAGATACGGCAAGAAGGGGCTTTGGTGAGTAGATCCCGATACCGAGCTATGCTTTGACAATAATCATATTTCAATGTACAATTTTGGAACAAAATTGTTCGCGGAAAAACCATGAAAAAAATAGCATTTATGCTTAACCTGTTCTTGCTTTCTACTGTATCACTGGCTGGTACTTTATCTGTGAGTATTAAAAATGCCGGTTCAACGGATTGTGTGTTGAAACAACAATTCGTTTTAAATGGTCAAGTGTTTCATCATACCCAAATACCAGATGTAATTTTTCGCGACCAAACGGCTACTTTTATGATGAGTGGTAAGAATAGAAGGACTCTTTTAGTGTATGATTGTGGTGATGAGAAAGAAGTCGCGCTTTATTCAGTCGCGGCAGAGCATGGTTTTTATGGAAGCGTAATCACCGTAAAGAATATGAAAGCCCAGGTTACAACAGAACGTGGTGCGTTTTTTTCTTATAATGATCCCGCTAAAATGCATTGGATCTTGACAGATTAGGGTGGAAAACAAGGATCAGCAACCTACATTTGTTAAACTTGATCCGAAAGACTGGTTATAAGATTGATGAGCGTTACAAGGATAGCGGTTTAGAAGGCTTAAATGATCGTAGTCGAAGACCTTATCGTTATGCCAATCAATTACCATTGCAACTTGAAAAAGAAATATTAAAGACTAAAAAGGAAAAGCCGAATTGGAGAGCGCCCAAAATTTGCGAAAAGATTTTAAGGCTTTATCCAGATGTACAGCCTCCTGCGATTGGCACAATGATCCTGTGTTGATCATTATCGAAGCCATGACTAAATCAATGCGTGTAAGAAAAAATAATGACGACAATTAACATTGAAACACTAATTTTGGTTGCCGTATGGAAACAACCCGCCGTGTTTCAAGGCTACTTTAAAATTCTTGATAAAAACACAAAACATGCGCAGGTTTTATTTTTCAGATGTGAATGCGTTATATCTACTCTGTTCAAACCCATATTGGAAACGTTCGCATCTGAAGATTATTGTTTTACAGAATTGTACAATGAGGCACACACGATTCAATTACATGATTTAGAGCGTAAGTCAGCAGATGCAATCTATGCATTGAAGTATGCGTTATATACCACATTAGGCCTGATGATAAAAAACCAAAAGCAACATTTTCTTTCAATCGATGAGGTTGCCATGGGTATCATTATTGAAAAGTTGAGGCCGGTTTTTAGTTCAACATCATTAGGTGCACACGATCCGGATATTGGGTTTGCTGTATCCATGGATTTTAATCCATCAGAATCTACAGGACAAAATGCAGCCTTAGCTTTACTAGGGAAAAATATCGGTCATTCTGGATTAAATTAGCCTGTTTTGAATGCGTCTTCGTTCCATATAACAATACTGCTGTTTCACCACTCACTGGAAAGTCAACGAGGTAAACATGCTCAGTTTGTGTTTACTTATAAAGGAAATCCGATCACTCGCATCAATAATACAGGTTGGAAGGGGGTTCGTAAGAAGCTGGTTTGGAGTATGTGCGTGTTCATGATCTGAAGCACACTCTTGGCAGACGACTACGTTCTGTTGGAGTAAGTTTCGAAGATCAACACGATCTATTGGGACATCGTTCTGGTCGTATCACCACACATTACTCATCAGCTGAATTACAGAATCTATATGAGGCTAGTAATAAGGTTTGCGAAAAGCAGCAAAGCGGGGTTGTACGCACTTTGCTGCGTAATCCAAATAATAGAAAAGAAAAGTAACAACGCAAAGCAAGAAGGTAGTCAGTTTATGACTTTGTGTCGACTGTGCCCCACAAAATCCCCACAATTTATTTAAGCAGCAATTCGATCATCTATAACCAAGGATACAGACACAT
>CAZBSX010000114.1:0-5694 GCA_964494305.1 uncultured Legionella sp.
TTCAGATAGACATCATAATGGTTGAGCGATTCGGCATTTAAAACGGCTTCATATCGATGAGAGAGATTCACTTCATAAATATCTCCCTCTAAAATATACGCTTGTACTTTTTTTACGAGTTGCACATAGGTTGTTTGATCAAATGGACTGCTTAATTCCTTTTCTATCTGTACCGACGCAATGCCAGATGGAAGTGATTTTCTTTGCGCTAAGCGTTCGAGGCAACCCGCCATATCCATTCTTGCTTGCTTGATTTGTTCCATTGCTGTTGTTGCTGGGAAGCCGGTTGCAATCACCCACGCTTTGCGTAATACATGATCAAACGCAAGAATAGTTGCATACAATCCGATTGCTAAATCAGCATATGCCATATCTTCCGTATGGGATGGCGGAGGAACATTCTCAAAATAACGACAAAGATCATAGGAAAAATATCCTACAGCTCCCCCTTGAAATAAGGGTAATCCTGGTCGAGAAACCAGTTGATATTGTGCAAGTATCTCTTGCAAATAGTGAAATGGATTGAGCACACGGTCATTCGTACCAATGCGCTGCTGATCTTTAATGAGAATCGTTTCGAAGGGTTCAAAAGCAATATACGTAAACCGGTTTGTATCTTCGTATTGCTTACCCGAATCCGCACTATCCAATAAAATAGCCCATGGTTTGTCCGAAAAAATCCGAAATAATGCAGCTGGATCCTCATACGGAATTTCCGTACTTAATGGAAGTTCATTCGTCATACGTGATCTTCTCTATTTTTCTAAAGCGTCTTGGTCCAATTGGCGTAAGAACGCCAATTTTTCAGCAATTTTACGTTCTAAGCCACGATCCACAGGTTGATACCAACCCGGTGCAATCATACCTTCTGGGAAATAAGATTCACCGGCCGCATAAGCATGCGGTTCCGAATGCGCATAACGATAAGCACGACCATGGCCTAATTCGCGCATCAGTGACGTAGGTGCATTACGCAAATGGATAGGTACGTCACGCGACTGATCATGCTTGACGAAGGCTTGCACCTGTTTGAACGCCATATACCCCGCATTACTCTTGGCCGCTATCGCCAAATAAATCACTGCTTGTGCAAGTGCCAACTCCCCTTCCGGCGCTCCTAAACGTTCATACGTGGTGGCTGCATCATTCGCAATCTGCATGGCTCTGGGATCAGCTAACCCAATATCCTCCCAAGCCATACGCACAATTCGTCTGGCTAAATACGCCGGATCAGCCCCGCTCTCTAACATACGAGTCAACCAATATAATGCCGCGTCAGGATGAGAACCACGTACCGATTTATGCAAAGCAGAAATTTGATCATAAAAATGATCGCCTCCTTTATCGAAACGTTTTGCATGCATACTCAGCGTATTTTTGACCAAATTTTCAGTAATCGTGGTCACTTTTTCGAGCGATACCGCAACTCCAATTTGTTCAAGCAAATTCAACAAGCGGCGTCCATCACCATCTGCGTAGGTAATTAATAACGCTTCTGCTTCGGCAGTCAATGCAACATCTTGGAGTATCACTTGGTGGGCACGTTGTAATAATTGCTGCAACTCGGCCTGTCCTAATGAGGTCAGCACATACACTTGCGTACGTGACAATAAAGCACGATTGAGTTCAAACGAAGGATTTTCAGTCGTCGCGCCAATCAAAACAATTAAACCCGATTCGGTATATGGCAGTAGCGAATCTTGTTGTGCTTTATTAAAGCGGTGAATTTCGTCAATAAACAAAATCGTTTTTTTCTGATTGATTTGGTGCTGCGCCGCCAAATCCATTGCAGCACGAATATCTTTTACGCCTGAAAACACCGCAGACAGAGCAATCCATTCATAACCAAAGGCATGCGCCATCAAGCGTGCCAACGTCGTCTTACCCACTCCAGGAGGCCCCCAGAGAACCATAGAATGTAATTGCCCAGCTTCAAACGCCAGTCGCAGTGGTTTGCCTTGACCCAATAAATGCGTTTGACCAATCACCTCAGACCAATGTTTGGGTCGTAAGGATTCAGCAAGCGGCTCAGCATAGGAAGTCGATAGTGTCATGACCAATAACCATCAAAACAACATAAATTTAAGCCATCATACGCATAGCTAGTTTATTGATCAACTCAAATTATGACTTGATAAATTATTTCACTCAAAAACCCACACAATGATCATTACTAGAAAATAGTGTTTATTTTGTTTACTTTTAACCCATAAAATGAGACAATAAATTCAACTAAAAAATCAAAATGTGACCATGAAAAATATTAGAAGAGAAGATTCTTTTTGTTTTTGGGATATCAACAATGCGGTCGCCCCAGATCCAATGACGACTCGTGCGGCAGAAAGCACTCAAACTGCCAATTCTGCTGTTAAAAAGGAAACCAACTTGCAACATCGAAAGAAAGTTTTGGCTGAGCTTGCGAAACAAGGTGTTATCCCCATCAAACAGAAGAGAAGAAAACGTTTAGAGCGTTATTTTTGTTTTTATAAGAACAATTCAGTGCAACATGATGGAGATATAAAACCAGCCAGTCTTACTCCTGCTTGTTCAAAAGATGATGTTACAGAAAAGTATTCGGAAAGCGTAAGAATTTAGCGTTAACCCAGCTTTACACGCCTTGGTACAACACGCGCGCGTCTACATATCACACCAACCGCCTACATCCCTCGCTTTATGCGAGGGATCCAGAGATCTTATCAAACTCATGGATCCTGCGAACAAGCCGTAGGACGTAGAACACTCAGTAGTAAACCTAGGAAAAACACTTGTTGTTTTGTTATTGAGCACACGTGTGCTGCCCTATGTGTGCATTCATCAGTAAAGTCGGATATTTGATCAGCTTCTAGCAATAATTCTGGGACATCGATTCGTGTCATTAATTTATCAATTTTATCTCGCAATATTCCCAAACTTTCCGGCTCTTCAATTCTATCCAATCTGGATAATTTTTTAATCCTATCTTTGCCTTTTCTTTACAATCTCAACCGCATCATTTTGAGGTATTCGATTAAGCACATCATGATAAGCATCATCCAATGTTGTAGAGAGGTAATCAAATGCCTCATCAAAATCAGTTAATAAATTGAGTGAGCGGCATACTGGAATCTTGTGTTGATCCCATGCTTCGCCTTTTAATAATTTAGCTCGTGGATCACACCACCGCTCACTATTAATAATATGTATGTCGCGACTGCGCATATGCGCCTGTAAATGATCCATGACGCATAAGGTATGTCTCATAAAGAGATAAGGCAGGGCTGATTCAGCTGCATCCGTTAACACATATGTTTTAGCAATTTAGCTCTATTAGACAAATAGCAAATAAAAATGATCGATAAGATGGTAAAAAACACGCTTAAATATAGTGGCACGCTATAAGAAAATCCAACAATCATCCCACCGCTTACACATGTTATTGTATCCCCTAAAGCTCTAGCACTTGTCGCTAATCCCATCGTGCTACCCAAGTAGTTTGTCTTAGATAAGTGTGACAAATAAATAACCATAGTTGTTGTTGCTGCTGGTACAGCGAAGCCTACTAAGGTAAATATGACATATAAGCTATAGTAGTTGCTACTTAGCGTAATACAAAAAATCAGAATAGCTAATATAACAGAAAAATAAAATATCGTTTTTAAATCATTTTTAAATCTCTCCATATATGGAACAAGAAAGAAATCCCCAAGTGTAACTGCGATAGCCAAGCAAATGGTAAAAAGTCCGATTGATGCGGGTGTTGCTTTCCAGACGCCAGTTAAGTATGCCGGGAAAAATTCATAGTATGTATCCACAGCTAGTGAAAGTAAAAATAGCGTTAGAAAGGAAATAAGCATTAATGGATGACTAATCATTATTTTAAATTGTTTAACCCTATCATTCTTACTCAACACTCTTAATTCATCATCATTGCCCTGACTTTCAGATAACGCTATATAAGAGATAGTGTATGCAAATATGGACAAGCAAGCAGCGAGATAAAAAGGCACGTGATAATTAAACCAAATTGAAAAATGATTATCTGCTAATACACCACCTATTGCAGGACCAAAAATATAGCCAAGCGAAGTTGCCATACCAATCAGTCCAAAACTTTTATGTCGATAATGTCCAGGAAGATCAGCGGCCATAGCACGAGCAATAGCAACATTGCCCTCTAAAAAACCAGTAAAAAAACGGCTCAATATCAGTAACAATAAGTTATTACGATATATAGCAAAAGCCGTGAAAACGTACCCTAGCGCTGTTCCTAATAAACAAAATAGTAGTACTTTCTTTCTTCCATAATGATCTGAGTAAACACCTAACAAGGGTGAGCCTATAAATTGGCCAAATGGATATACTGCCAATGTAATACCTAAATATAACCCACGACAAAATTGACTTGAGTCAATAGCAATTATTCCGCTTTCAGTAGGTGTGAGGAACATAGGTGCGAAAATAGGGAATGGCAGAGCAACTCCAATGAATCCCACGAAAACAATAAAAGTAATAATAGTTAATTGTTTATTGGATGAACTTAGAGCTTGATTCCTGGACATAATATCACTCTTGAATCAGAAAAATTTAGTCTATTTGTTTTCATCTAATTTGAAAAGCTAGCTTAGTAATTTTTACTTAGAGTATCTTTTCGTTCTAATGATTGTCACCCCCCTATACCACTCAATATTATCCAGTCGGTCCTTTGCCGAATGTATTATTGCCTTCATCGTTAGCGCCATCTGCATCTGGCCCTGCGCACACTGTAGATTCTTCAGGATCTGCCGAAGGAGGTGGTGGTGTTGGAGTGAGTCCAAATCTTTCAAGACCGGCACGACTTGTGCTCTCAATGCGTAAGTTTTGCGTATTTGTTGATTGAGAAGAGGTATGTTCATTCTCCACTGTCATGCTTAGATACGCGGTCACTAACGGTTGTAACCCGATTTGTAACACTGCTGCTACTTGCCTTTGCAAACGTTCCCTTCTCACCATCATAGATTTTACATGGGAAGTGAGTTCATTCGCTTGGGTAGGTTGGGCCTTGGCCCAACGATGCACTGCTGTTGGGCCAAGGCCCAACCTACAATAAAAATAAAATCACTCTATGTGCTGGCTCACAAATGAGTACCTTTTTAAAAGTCGGGATACTTAGGCACCATCGATTCACACAACACGATAAATTCTTTGAGTGAACTCGTGAGTTTTCCATGCATTTGAAATGCTCTCCATCTCGTTGCATCGCAGGCAAGTCGTAACCGATAATTAGCCAATGCCCAATAGATCAGCCATAATACTTGAGCTATCTCGAATGCATCGAATACGTGTTGTTTAGAGGTAAGATTCCAATAATTCTTAAGACAAACGTCCTGAATGACAAGATACGCAGGATCTTTATCGGACAGTCCATAGTGTTTTTTTATTTGCCGCAAACAGTTTACTAGGGAAAAAAACGGATGAGAAATCACGATTTCTCCTAAATCAATCATGGTAATACGTTGTGTTATAGGCTCTATCAGGGTGTTATTATCGTTAAAATCAGGCTGTACCAACGTTTCTTTCATTGAATAACTCGATAATTTTTTACAGAAATCAACCACGACTGGAAACAAAGCTTTCAATTGAATAACGTCAATTTCTAACAATCCATCTTCAATCAAGATCTCTTTTTCGGAAAGCAACATCCAATATAAATCAGGTAGTTTATCTAATCTCCAGTCA
>CAZBSX010000115.1:0-5654 GCA_964494305.1 uncultured Legionella sp.
AACCAAATGCGGTGGATCATTGCGTGACATGGTGGCACAACCGCAGCCAACACCTGGGCTATTGGGATCTTTGGGTGCTTCAGCCAAATTGACAACTTGAATCCCTAAGGTCTTGCAGTATTGTTTTAAATTGTCCACCATATGATTTTCGGTAGCAATGGCATAGCGTTGGGTTTTGGCGCGATCCTGGACAACATAATCCCAAATAAAGGCGGTTGATCCAGCATGTTGTGCGGATCGAATGACTTCAAGCCGACATTCGGGATGTGCAATGGTGGTATATCCTTGTGTATGCCAATAGTCGCACATATTCGCTTGAAAATGAGTATGCACTGCACACTCACTGCCAAATAAGACCAAGTCTGCGCGATCAAATTGCGCTAAAGTCGTTTTGTCTTGCTGATGGAGGCTATATTGCGCGCCTGCAGTGCCTCCGGGCCAGTAAGCGAGATTTTGAATACCAAGCCAATGCGCAACATTTTCACCCATATGTTTATCAGGAATAAATAAGACTTTTTTACCTTGGTTACGCGCCCATAGCATGATTTTTTTCACATTGGAACTGGTGCATACTGCGCCACCTTGCGCACCCGTCATCGCCTTCACGCGTCCGGACGTATTCATATAACAAATTGGGATGACATTGTCTTGACCATACCGTTCATTCAGATCAAGCAGCGCGGGTTCGACCATAAAATCCTTCGCAAGGATTTCCATGGTACACCCGGAGCGGGGGTTGGTGATGTACACCTCTTGGGTATCATGCGCCAGTATGCGAATGGATTCGGCCATGAAATGCACGGCAGATTCGATGATAACTGATTTTTCTGGATGTTGCGCCGCCATCAAAGCCAATTGATAAGAATCTCCAATTTTGCCACCAAATTGTTCAATCAATCGTACGATATCGCCCCCCATGTAATAATGGGCTAATAGCAGCAATTGATCACCAAAATGATCTTGGGCTCGTTGCATATAAGGAGTCATCCATTGGAGGACGGTCGTTAATTTTCGATCGGGCAGGGCAAGATACTCTTCCGCGTACGGTATAAATTCAGGTTGATACCAATCGAGCGGATAATCACTTTGGCAAATGGTCATCTCCGAGGTGATTGTCATTTGCGACGTCTTGGGTGTGTATTCGGTAGCTGATTTCAACATCATCGTTCTCTAGGTGGAAAATATATATAATGGATTACTCATTTGTGCGATGCTTTCATGCGCTTGAGCTTCTTGTTTCGGAAAATCCTCACGATAATGACCACCACGTGATTCGCGTCGGGATAATGCGGCGCGCACAATCAACTCGGCATTGAGTACGATATTGCGTAATTCAATAAAGTCGCGCGTAATCCGATGCTTCCAATAATATTCTTCAATGATCTCATGCCGTTTACTGATCAATTGTAACACATCTTGTAGTCCAGCTTCGGTGCGTACTATGCCTGCATAAGACGTCATCTCACCGCGTAAACCCAGCCAATGCGCATTGATTTGACTAGCACGTCGTGCATTATCCTCTACATCCGATTGCCAATTAGGAATCGAGTGTGTCGGGTCGATGGGTTTTGCAAGATCATGGAGTGAGGCTTTGGCGGCATACGATGCCATCACAACGGCTTCTAACAAAGAATTAGATGCGAGGCGATTGGCGCCATGCAGGCCAGTAAATGCAACTTCACCAATTGCATATAAGCGCTTGAGATCGGTGCGACCATGGATATCGGTTAAGATGCCACCGCATTGATAATGTGCGGCAGGCACGACCGGAATCAAATCCTGACTCATGTCGATCCCGATATCTGATAACGTTTGGAAAATTTGCGGAAAGCGTTTTTTTAAAAACGTGCGTGACTGATGGCGAATATCTAAATATACGAAAGTGTGGTCGCTTTGTTCTATTTCAGTAAAAATAGCGCGGGAAACCACATCTCGTGTTGCGAGCTCCAATTGTTCAGGCGCATAACGCTGCATGAATCTTTGTTGCGTATCGGGATGGAGCAGTAGACCACCTTCGCCACGTACAGCTTCTGAAATCAGAAAATTATGGACACTATGATGATAGAGCAAAGTCGGATGAAATTGATAAAACTCCATATTACCCACGCGTGCGCCGGCACGATAAGCCATAGCGACACCATCCCCGGTGGCAATCATCGGATTAGTGGTGTATCGATAGGTTTTTCCCGCACCGCCAGTAGCCAAAACAACGCAATGTGCCAAAATAGTATGAATTTTCTGAGTTTTAGACTCTAGAACATACGCACCTAAGACTTCACCTTGGGTACTGACGCAATGGGGGTGGTAGTGCGTGATTAAATTGACGGCGATATGGTCTTCAAACAAGTGGACCTGCGGTTGTTGTTGAATCCAAGCCAATAAAATGCTAATTAACGTTGCCCCAGTCTGATCGCCGCAATTATAAATTCTGCGATGAGAGTGTCCACCTTCTTGCGCTAAGGTATATCCTGCTGATGTTTGTCGAAATTGAATCGCGTAGGCCTCAAGTTGCGCAATCGCATTTGGTCCTTGTTGAATAATAGCTTCGACGGCAGGCCGATAACACAAACCATCTCCGGAGCGTAACGTATCTTCGATATGAGATGCGATGGAATCATCATTCAGAGATACGGCTGCGATGCCACCTTGCGCATATCGGCTATTACATTCCATGGCTGAAATTTTACTGAGCAACGCGATCTTGATCTGCGGTTTTTGGAGCAATAATTGTGCACAGTAATGGAGTCCTGCTAATCCGGAGCCAATCACCAAAACATCATAGTTAAACGCGCGTCCTTGGTGTGAAGGAACGGCCGTCATGAAAACGCTTTCACTAAGATATACGCCAAACCTGTATATTGCTCTGGCTTCAGTTGGAGTAATCGGGTTTTTGCCTCATGCGGGATATGTAACGTTTGAATAAACGCACTTAAACTCGCTTGATCGATACCTTGACCACGGGTTAAATCGCGGACTTGCTCATACGCTTGTGGAATATGGTAACGGCGCATGACGGTTTGGATGGCTTCCGCGATCACGTTCCAATTGGCCTCTAAATCTGCGGTTAACGCCTGTTGATTGATTTGTAGTTTATCATTGCCTTGTGCAATGGACTGATACGCGATGAGCGCATATCCAAACGCAACACCCAAATTACGCAATACCGTTGAATCTGATAAATCACGTTGTAATCGGGAGCGCGGAAGTTTGTTTGCAAAATGATCAAACAGAGCATTCGCCAGACCTAGATTACCTTCTGCATTTTCAAAATCGATCGGATTGACTTTATGCGGCATGGTCGAAGAGCCCACTTCTTCGGCGATGGTTTTTTGTTTGAAGTATCCTAAAGAAATGTAATACCAAATATCGCTCACATAATCGAGTAGAATAGTGTTGATGCGAATCATTAAATGTGAGACTTCGGCAATCCCATCATGGGGTTCAATTTGTGTTGTATACGGGCTGAAAGACAAGCCTAATGAGGCAATAAATTGGCCACAATGTTTGCGCCAATCTACTTCAGGATATGCGATATCGTGTGCATTATAATTACCTACAGCACCATTAAATTTGGCAGAGATAAGAATTTCTACCAATTGTTGCAGTGGCCGTTTTAGACGTGCGGCGAAATTAATGAGTTCTTTACCCATGGTGGTTGGGGTAGCGGGTTGACCGTGGGTGCGAGCGAGCATGGGCAAATCGCCGTATTGTTTCCCCAACAAGGTAATCCCACCCACAATTTCTGCAAGCGTAGGTTGAATCACTTGTCCAATCGCTTCTTTGATCATCAACGCATACGCAACATTATTGATATCTTCTGACGTGCAGGCAAAATGAATGAAGGGACTCAAATCATGAACTAAGGACGATTGTTCTAATTTTTCCCGGAGGTAGTATTCGATGGCTTTGACATCATGGTTGGTTTGTTTTTCATAGGCTTTGACCTTCATTGCCTCATGTTCATCAAATTGTTTGAGGATTGTGTCCAAAAACGCATGTGCTGCAGCATCTAATGCGGGTACCTCTGGGATGTGTTCATTTGCGGCCAATGATTCTAGCCAGCGAATTTCCACCAATAAACGATAATAAATCAACGCATATTCACTAAAAAACGGGCTCAATGCCATCGTTTTTTTTAAATAACGACCATCAATAGGACAAATAGCATTTAAGGCAGAAAGCGTCATACATTGATCTCATGTGTACACATTAGGAAAATGCTTACAATCTTAGCAGGACTTGTGCGTAACGTCGATGTCTTATTGGTCATTCAGTCTAGGTTATGTCGCTAAAGTTCGGAATGACTGCGTTACCAGCACCACATTCGGTCGATATTATCTCATGCTGTGAGATAGTTTCGAATTCTCACCCTCCACCTGATCATTACGGCACTTTCTCCGCACTAAATTGGACCCCACGGTGGTTTTGGACACTGTTTTAATGACATAATCATGAGGGCTTCCGAATTCTTTTTTGAGTGCTTTAGCCACCGCATTTTTGATCATTTGAAGTTCTCGACCTTCCGCTGCTTCCACACTAGATAAGCTCCGAATTAAACTGTCTTTTATTACGGGATCGTCGTTAACAAGATCTTGCAACTCCTGCCCGGGTTTTACGCGTGCGTTTACACTATCATATGCACGGTTAAACTCGCGCATCCAGCGCATAGATTTTTTTTGAAAGCTAACAGTCACGGTTTCATAAATACGTCGCACCGTCGTGTACGCATCGCTGAATCTCGAATCAGGCTGTATGACCTGATCGGTTGGTTTTGCAAAATTGCGCAGCAATGCGATAAAACAGTCTATGTCTACATGTGTTGCTGCAAGATTTAACAATAGTTCACTATTCGCATGATCCAAATCATGACCGCTGTAATGCAACAACCAGTCAATTTTTTTCGATGCTTGATTGGCTATGCTGTGTTTTAATAATCCTATAACCTCCGTATCGCTTAGATCTTTAGCAATATAGATGAATTTATTTGCGTCATCAGCGTAATCTCGTTGATCGTTTTTTCCTTGAAAATTATTATCCGTAGTAATCAATAGAAGTCGAAGCATGTCTTTGCAAAGTTTTTTACTATAAACTACATGTTCTTCAACCACAGTTGATGGTGATTCATTCAGCGGCAGTGAAAGCTCTAACATTAGTATGGCGGCTTCACATGCTGCATTATAATAATTTAATGTGCTTGCAATACGCCTCTCTATAGATTCACTCTTCGCTTGTTCTCTATATTCGGTTAATTCACCGACAGTCCCTTCAATCAGTAATGTGTTATCTTCCTTTCTAATCGGCTTACTATGTGAAGATGCTACGGGTGCTTGTTTAGCAATAGCCGTACTCGTTTCTTGTTGCATATCATTCAATGTGTTGGATGATATGTCATGCTCTAAAATAGGTGGACGTGTTGCGCTATCAGGCTGTGCATTCAGCAAAATGCAGAAGCTTTCAATGCGATGTGGTTTGAATCGAAGTCTAGGAACATGCAGGCTGATCAGCGCGTCGCATTCAACACGGAGTGTTTCGGCCAAATGACGCAGGTCTGCATGGGTCCACGCTTCATTGTCATACGCTCGAAGTGCAGTGATGCGTTGATCAATATTCTGAATATTCTGTTCCAGAGCTGCATGATACTGTCCAACGTTGTC
>CAZBSX010000116.1:0-5626 GCA_964494305.1 uncultured Legionella sp.
TGCCTGGTTCATCATTGGGTATGGCGCTTAAACCTTGTAGAGTAGTGCGACCGGCTTTCATTTGAACAAAGATCAGCGTGGTGATTTGTTTATCTAATAAAGCATAGAGCAGTAATTGCGGTGATTCAGGGCGCTCTTCTAACCACGATTTGGTCGTTGGCAAACTGGTTTTGTAATCAATAACAATTTTGTTACCGTGTTGGTTTGATTGGTCTAAACGATCGATACGAACTTGTAAGGGCAATGCTGCCAAATTAAATTCGTAAGTCGCTTCTAAGGCTTCAATCTGGAATGGTTCGCGTTGTTTTTCCCATTCCAGACAGGCGTAGATCAGGCGTTTAATGCGTTCGTATTCCAATTCTTGGCTGAGTGTTGATAAACTTGAAGGACGTTTAGCGCTCATAGTCTTAAGTGCGGTCTGAATCTGTTGACTGACCAATGTTTCTAATTGCGCGGTTGTATATTGTAGTAAATTAGCTTGCTGTCGTAATTCGGTCCATAGAGTTTCCATGATGTGGTGAAGAATTTGCCCTCGTTCCATGAGGTCAAGACCATCTGTGAGTGTGGGGGCTGGTCTGATTTTAAGTCGATGAGCCGCAAAAGCCTGAAATGGACATTTGGCTTGATGAGCCAAAAGTGCAGTACCCCCAGATAAGCGCTCTCCAATTTTAGGCGGATGGATATATTGTTCTTGGTAAGGTTCTAAGATCCGTGTATGTTTTGACTCCGGAATGGGGGGCACAAGTAAAATGGGATAGTGTTGAATTAATGTGCACGGGTGATGATGCTGATCATCGCGGGTCTTGGGATATGAGTGGATGATGGTCTGGCATGCGTATCCAAATCGGTGTAACACCCATTGTGCGCGTTCAAATTCTCGTTGTGCACTTGTATGCGGCATTGCCAACATTTTTTGTAAATTAATAGGTAAGAAAGGTGAAAATTTGGTTTTATTTGGCAGCGTATGCTCAGTAAGCCCAGTAATCCAGATACTATCAAAATGACAGCCTGAAGCCTCTAATATCCCTAAAATCGTGATCGGGGTTGCTGGTTTTTGAATTTGAAATACAACGTTTGTAGCTAATTCACGCAAGGTTTGGATGGCATCTTCTAAACGCATGTTTGCAGTGACTGCATTCAAGCTCATCAAATCATCTAATAATAAATAAAAGCGGTGTAAACATTGATATGTGGTTGAATCAATGGATGAATCTCCCGGAAACCCTAACAGGCGCAAGCGTTCTTTAAAATGCACGGTCCATGCGTAAGGGCTATCGACACTGGGATAAGGGATGAGCTGCTGTAAACAAGCGTATAATTGGGGAGAAAAAGGTCTGATATTCGATAAAAAATCATGCCATGATACACGCATGTTTTTCATGATGCTGTTGTCTTGGAGAATTTGACTGCGTGTGGCAAACTCGGCTTGTCCTGCATTGATAAAGGGCGATTGTAATAACAGGCGCATTTGTTGTGCGCTGACTTGGTGTAAATCTAGGGCTAACCACTGAAGTGCCGTACTGACGATGGCATACTCGATTAAGGGCTCTCCATAGGAAAGATTATAGAGCTCAGTAGGAAAGTGATTGGCAAAAATGGGTTTAACCGTCTGAATTTGTGCGTGCAATTCAGGAATAACAATTGCAAGATGTTGATCGCCTTGTGCCAACCGAGCTAAAGCCCACGCACTTGCTTGGTGATACTCCTCTTGCTGATTACTGGCTGGATAGCAATATCCCTGAATATCGCGCTCTTGGTAATCATCCACTAATTGTGGACAGTGATGTTGGGTCAAAAATTGCTGTAAGCTGATTTGTAAGGGTGTCAATTCATCAAAACAGGTCCAAATCATTGGTGTAGGAGAGATGACGAAGGGTGAGTTGATGATATATTGCGGTATCAGTTCTGCTGTGATGGCATCTTGAGTCGTGAGTGCGCGCTGAAAAGCCTGGTACCAGCGTTGAAAACGCCGAGTGTACGTCGTTTGGCTTAATCTAGGATCTTCCGGATTAATTTGCCAAAATATACACCGTCGCCATGCGTCTTGAATCATATCTAATAATCCAGTAGAAACTGGATGTTCTTGGTGCTCGGATAAAACTGTGCGCCACAGATAACGTTGTTGATGCTCGGAGAGGACAATGGGATGATGTTGAGCGGCAAGGCGGTAGGTCATTTGATTAAAAAGACTGTGCAAAAATGCTTCGTAGGGTAAGCATTGCGGTTTGGCCAAGGGGCCAGGATGTCCTGCTCGGTATTTCTGATCATACGTGTGGAGCAATTGCTGACTAAGGCGCTTATTGGGTGTGATGATCACAGCCCCATCGTGCATCGATTGCAATACATCAAGCGTATGATTCATACCGTATCAATCAGCAGATGGTGGCGCAATGATTGGGGCTGAAATACTGACTTTTGCTGGCTTGTTTTGATTCGGCAATTGATAAAAATCACTGATATTGGCGTCACTTAATGGCTTAGAGATTACCAAATTAGCGCCATTGCGACTATGCAAATACTGACTTTTATTATTACTATCAAATTCAGCATTCGGTAAAAGGCTACAAGCTGTTAAGCCAGACCATGCAAAAATTATAACGATTTTTTTCAAAATATATTCCTTAATTTAAGCAGTAACTCGCATCAGATCAAGCGCGATCAAAATGTTTTCGAGACTAGGGCGATGTTGTTCAGATAACCGCGTCATGGGTAGCCGAATTTCATCGTTGATCAGTCCCATTTTATACGCCGCCCATTTTACCGGAATTGGGTTGGATTCTACAAACAAATGCTGATGCAACGCTGCCAATTGGGTGTTGATACGCAAGCAAAGTTCGTTATCGCCATCGAAAGCTGCATCGCAGAGTTTGGCCATCAGTTTGGGTGCCACATTTGCAGTGACTGAAATCACACCTTTTGCACCAGCGAGTAGCCATTCAGCAGCACTTGGGTCGTCACCGCTATAAATATCAATAGGACGATTTTGAAGGGTCAATAATTGTTGCAGACGTTCAAATTTTCCAGTTGCTTCTTTGATGCCGACAATATTCGAAATAAGGCTCAACCGAGCGACTGTTTCTGGCAAAAGATCGCAAGCCGTTCGACCTGGAACATTATATAAAATGATCGGAATCGGCACAGATTCTGCAATATGACGATAGTGTTGATACAAGCCTTCTTGCGTTGGCTTGATATAGGCTGGTGTCATGATTAACGCAGCATGGGCGCCGTATTCCATAGCAATTTTGGTCAAATGAATGGATTCTTTGGTCGAATTACATGCGGTTGCTGCGATGACTGGGATTCGTTCTTTGACTTGTTCGATAATGGCTTTAATAATAGTGGTTTTTTCTTGGAGACTCAACGTACCAGCCTCACCCGTAGTCCCAGCTGCGACAATCGCATGTGTGCCATTTTCTATATGATATTCGACCAGTTCATGGAGTCGTTCCATGTCAATTTGGTCGTCTAACATGGGTGTGATTAAAGCAACAATACTGCCGTGAAACATAGCCGATCCCGAAAAAGTGCATGTCAGTAATCATACTGGTGATTCTGTGAATTCACAAGATTTACCAAACTAAATCCATAGATTATAATGTGGTAATGTGTTTTATTTGGTTGTTAAAAGCGAATGTTGTAGAGGTTTTGTGAAAAAAATTGCAGCGCTTATTATTTGGGGTATTTGTTCTGGCTTGGTGCATGCATGGGGCGAAACCTGCATGATCTATAAAGTGCGTATCAAAAATATTGGTTCTATGGATTGCGTTTTAAAAAAACATTATATTCTTTATGGCGAATTAAGTAAGCAATCTAATATACCTGAAGTTATTTTTCGAAATGAAGAAGTCCAATTTGAGATGACCGCGCCTAAACTCGACCCCTTTTTAGAAGCAGCTGCTTTATTAACTTATGAATGTGGCGATGACAGAGACATTACTTTTTTCACCACAACCTCTGCGCAATCTAGCCCAATGGATCGATTGTATCATTATTCTTCAAAAAGTGCTGTCTTAGAATCAAAGAACATTGAAGCCAGTTTCAAGGCGACTCAGTGTAATAAGATTTATGCTAACCCATATGAAATCACATGGACACTGAACCCATAACAGAAATCATGGTGTCTGCTGATTTTTATTATGGGGGGCGGTATGTGTGACCAGGCATCTTTGCTACCTATGTGATGGTCACACAATTAAATGACTAGTGGTTAACCTCGAAATTTTTGGTTAATCCACGTCACAATTTGTGAGTTTGTAGGCGGAAACTGGTAATGGTGTAATTCATGTGCTGGTACCCATCGCATATCCGCTTGAGATTCCAGACATTTCGCTTGACCATTGAATTGGTGAACCCAAAAAACATAGAGAGACAGTAGGTGCTCTGTGCGCTGCTCGTTGATTTGTCCCATCAAATCATAATGCAACACATCGAGATCGATTTCTTCTTTGACTTCTCGAATCAACGCGGCTTCCGGTGTTTCGTTGTGCTCTAATTTTCCACCTGGAAATTCCCAAAGGCCGCCAGATGGACTATGTGCGGCACGCTGAGTAATTAATATCTTCTGCTGTGCGTCATAAATGATTGCGACGGCAACTTTCACGCCAAACGACCATGACAGTTTTTATATTTTTTCCCTGATTGGCAATGACAGGGGTCATTCCGGCCAATTTTGGTGCTTTCATGGCGGAATGTCACTTGTGGTGCGGTGTTATATTCTTGTTCTTCTGCCAAAGGATCGTCATGAATCAATTCCAATGTAACCGCGGCATCTGCTCGACGTTGGGCTTCGACTTGCTCCAGATCAGCTTCTGAACTGATTTCAACCGATGCGATCAGTTTTACGATGTCATATTTCAATGTATCTAACATGGCAGTAAATAATTCAAACGATTCCCGTTTGTATTCTTGTTTAGGGTCTTTTTGCGCATACCCACGCAAATGAATACCTTGACGTAAGTGATCCATTGCGGCCAAATGTTCGCGCCAATGGTTGTCCAAACTTTGCAAAATGATAGACTTTTCAAACGAGTGCATCATCGCTGCACCTAATAATTCTTGTTTTTCAGCAAAGCGTGCTGCAAACAAGCTACCAAGTTTGGCTTTGATTTGGTCTGCCTGAATAGCGTGATCTTCGTCGCACCATTGTTGAATCGGAGCATCAATTCGAAAATCTTCGGTCAGTGCTGTGGTTAAGCCATCAAGATCCCATTGATCTTCCAAGGTTTGTGGTGGGATAAAATTATCGATGAGGTTATCCAAAACATCGGCACACATTGATTCAACTGCGATATGCGGATCAGCCATCGACATGATGGTGGCGCGCTGTGAATAAATGACCTTGCGCTGATCATTGGCCACATTATCATAACCCAACAATTGTTTTCGAATGTCAAAATGATGACCTTCTAATTTACGTTGCGCATTTTCAATCGCTTTCGTTACCAAACTATGTTCAATGGGCTCGCCAGGTTGCATCCCCAAACGGCGCATGATGCCGGCTACGGCTTCCTGCGCTTCGTCACCTGGGCCATCCGCATCCTCGGCTTCCTGGGAACGGTGCTGGGCATCACGACCGCCATCGGCGGCGTGTCGCCAGAGGCGCTTGAGAGCAACATGGAGTCGC
>CAZBSX010000117.1:0-4650 GCA_964494305.1 uncultured Legionella sp.
ACTCAGTGTGTTTTCCGGTGTATAATTTACCATCACCGTTGGAGTAAGCGAGAATATTGCTTTTACTGTCTTTAATTTGAAATGGGACACCTTCTTTTGCGGCAGCGCTTGCGAATGTGAGCGCATCTTGTGCATTGCTAAATGCTATTTTCTCGTTTGAATTACCAGGTTCTCTGATCCGTCGTGGCGGTGAACTAAAGCGATTATTATTCAGAATATGGTTGATCTTCTCGTCATTTTTGCGTTGTATCACGGCCAGATTGTGATGCGGGGTATTCCAATGGCGCGCGGGTTGTTGCGTTTGCGCCATGGGTGATAAATTCATGGGTTGTTGTTGATGAGGCGATTGAGTTCTGAGTGGTTGATTGTGGCTACGGTGGCTTGAATTCTGTGAATGAAAAGAGGTGTTTGCTGCATGCTGAGAAGCATACGAACGAGATGGCGGCGAATTGAAACTTGAAGATGCTCTTGATGGTTGTGCGGTTGTTCGTGGTGGTGAAGAATGGGTTGGCCGCGATGACGTAGGGTGCGGATTTGTACGAGGAGATGGCGGTGATTTATGCGCATTTGGATCGCTCTGCTTTGGCCCTGTATCAGTCAAATACTCGTAAGCACTTCCTATTTGTTGAAATTTAGAATTATCTCCCCCCGGCTTGTCCGGGTGATGTTTAAGCGCTTCTTTGCGATACGCTTTTTTGATATCAGCCTCACTTGCTTTTTCATCTAACCCCAAAGCTTGTAGTGCGTCTTTTCGGTCTTCTGCATATTTGAATTCGGTTTTTGTGGGTTTTTGCGGTTCGGTATTCGTTTTAGGCGCGGCTGCTTTAGCGGCTTTGGGTGGTTCGGTGGTTGTCTTTGGGGGCGCGGAATTACTTTTGGGTGCTGGGCCGTCCATAATTTGTAAGGGAGCACTTTGCGTTGGTGTGATTGTTGGTTGTGCAGGAGCTGTTGCTGCTTTGGGTGCTACGGTTGTCGCCGCCCCAGGTTTTTGGGTATTCGTTTTAGGCGCGGCTGCTTTAGCGGCTTTGGGTGGTTCGGTGGTTGTCTTTGGGGGCGCGGAATTACTTTTGGGTGCTGGGCCGTCCATAATTTGTAAGGGAGCACTTTGCGTTGGTGTGATTGTTGGTTGTGCAGGAGCTGTTGCTGCTTTGGGTGCTACGGTTGTCGCCGCCCCAGGTTTTTGGGTATTCGTTTTAGGCGCGGCTGCTTTAGCGGCTTTGGGCGGTTCGGTGGTTGTCTTTGGGGGCGCGGAATTACTTTTGGGTGCTACGGTTGTCGCGTTAGGTGATGTTGTTGCCGCCCCTGGGTTTTTTATCTTTTTTTGAGCCATATTAAGTACCGTACTAAAGAGAGGATTATACTGTAATAATAGCTTATATCGAGTGATCCGCAAGATTTCTGACTTGTGACTAAGAGACAGGGCCTAACAGGAATATCAGCGTTTTTTTGCCCGATATTGGGGCTTGGTTTGAACCTCTGGTTTTTGTGCTGACGCTTGAGTATTAAAAAATCCGCCTGGATGTAGCGTGGGTTGGGGTTCTTTTGGGCGCCATAGATGAGCTAACCCTGTGATTGCTAGGATGCTTGTTAGCAAGGTTGTAGGTGTTTTTGCCAGGCCATTCATGAATAGTGTTCCATATTTTGCGCATTGATAATTTAAGAGATGTTTACGGATATTCGCATTACTATACTGCACGGCTTCAATGAGTGGAACTTTACCAGATGACGTTGGCGTTAGTAAGTCCACATCAGCCTTTAACAGCGCCAACAAAACCTCTTCCGAGCAACACCAGCTGATGGCAATGCAGACAGGATGCTCGCCATCTTTGGTACACTGATTGACATTTGCGCCATTTTCTAAGAGCGTACGTACCAATTGCTGCGCGTTTACATTGGTATACATCAATAGTTCGTGTAATGCAGTAAAACCCTCTTGATTGCAATGATTAACATTGGCCCTCGCTTTGATGAGTGCATGGATTATTGCTATGTCTTTGTTCGTTCGTATCGCGGTTAAGAGGGGTGTATCGCCATCATTATTCTGCAATTCGAGATCAGCACCTTGTTGAATGAGCAATAAACTGGTGGCGACGTCATTATTGCGTACGGCAATAGATAATGCTGTTTCTCCATGTTTGTTCTTATGATTAATATGAGCATTGTGTGCTAATAATTGTGCCACCATCTCAGTTTTGCCTAAACGACAGGCTTCATGCAAAGGCGTGTTACCCGTGTTATCTGCCAAGGTTACATTGGCATGAGCCTCTAATAAGGTATTGAAACAGGCAGAATTTCGACAATTTATTGCATTATATAACGGTGTTTTCCCATACATATTTCGAACATTGATCTCTGCGCCCGCAGTCAATAAGGCTGTGACTCCAGACGGATAGTCTTCGGTGATCGCAAGATGTAGGGGCGTATTTCCGTGTTTATCGGGACTATTGAGATCAATATGACACGCTTTAAATACTGGGATGACAGCAGCATTGCGAAAGTAAATAACGGCCGCTAAAGGAGAGAATGTTTCTTGTCCTACGCGGTTTAGATCGGCGCCATATTGGACTAGTTGTTTGAGCATTTTTGGAGAAAATTTGCCAGCCGCCTCGACAGCGGGTCTTTTGCCTGTTCTATTCGATTGATTAAAATCGACCCCACATTGATGCAATGCTTTGATAGCTTTACGTGATCTATTGTTGCATGCCAGGATTAAAGGTGTGTTGCCGGTGCTGAGTGTTGATAGTGGCGCGTTTAGGTCAAACCCTGCTTGATGAGCGGCCATGATGCAGTCATCGTCGTCATGCATAGCAGCTACAGCGACAAAACTGGTTAAATCATGATGTTGAGCAAGATGTTCTGAGGTCCAGTGGTTTTTGTGAAATGCTTTTTTTAGATGAGGTCGTTGTGCGACATCTTCTCCTAATACGATTACCTCGGTATTGATGGAGACATGCGGCGTGTTTGGCGCATAAAAATTGAATGCGGTGAATATGCTTTCTTGTAACATTACAACTTGTTCTTCAGGGTTTACTGCAACGCTGGGTGGCCATTGATTAATATCCATAAATACCCATTTTTTGTGCTCGGTGTCATAAATAGCGCCGATCGAATGAAAGCCACTGTTATGGTCATCAATAGGAACATGACCGGAAAACATCAGGCCGAACGTTTTTGGCGCATCATCGCCCATATCACCCATCGTTTTTTCTAGATCAGACAAATGTTTGATCAGATCTTCCGCGGTATATATCCCGGTTTGGCTATGCAATCGTGCTAACCCACCCCGCGCGCGAAGGTCATCGGAGTCGGCCAACAAAGAAATGCGTTGATAATCATTTTGTGACAAATGTGCATTATTGAAGATCTGAGCAAATTTCTTAGGCTTATGGAATAACATGAGGCTATCTAAGAACCCGAGGGTATCTGTCCCCAGTAGTTCGACCCAGAATTGTAATTCAGAGGTGAGTTCCGTGTCAGATGGCGTGGATTTTTTTATTTTTTCCTTAAATTCAGCGATTTTTTCAAGGACGGTTTCATCGTCAAGAAGGCGAGTCATGCGATCTATGAATTGTCGATTTTGTTGTAATAAGCGCGCACCTAACCATTTGATCGTAAAACCATGACATACGCCGCCGATAATCGGTTTTTCAATTTTTTCTTTTTGCTGCTCCGGTTTGGCAAGTATATTCATAAACTCTGTCATGAGATTGACGAGCTCTATTTTTTCATCTTTGGTGTAGTCGAGTGCCTCTAGCAAATCAAGGAGTGTGCCGTGCAGTTGTTTAGGCATGATTTAGGCATGTTATTCAGTGTTGATTCAAGTATAGACCATAAGTGGTGCACTCGTAGGACCTCGAGGTCCTACGACATCTTTAAGTGCGCTTAAATTGCGATGGGAGCCTTGATCGTAGGATGCGGATCGTAAGCGTCCCAAGCAAAGTCTTCATAGCGATAATCGAATAAACTGTCTGGTTTTCGTTGCAGGATGAGTTTGGGTAGCGCGCGGGGTGTACGTTGAATTTGCAATTGCGCTTGCTCAAGATGGTTGAGGTACAAATGACAATCTCCGCCAGTCCAGATGAACTCTCCGACGTCAAGATTACACGTTTGTGCCATCATATGAGTGAATAATGCGTAAGATGCGATATTGAAGGGGACACCTAAAAACACGTCTGCAGAGCGTTGGTAGAGTTGGCAAGAGAGTTTATTGTTGGCAACATAAAATTGAAACAACGCATGGCAGGGCGCAAGCGCCATTTTATCTAATTCACCCACATTCCAAGCACTGACGATTAACCGCCGAGAATCGGGGTTGGTTTTGATTTGCGTGATGATGTCATTGAGTTGATCGATTTGCCGGCCATCAGCGCTTGGCCAAGCGCGCCATTGTTTGCCATAGACGGGACCTAAATCTCCTGCCGAATCTGCCCATTCATCCCAAATGGTGACGCCATTCTGCTTTAAATAAGCGATATTGGTATCCCCTTGTAAGAACCATAATAATTCATGCACAATACTGCGCATATGGAGCTTTTTGGTGGTTAAGAGCGGGAACCCTTGGCTTAAGTCAAAGCGCATTTGATAGCCAAACGTTGATAAGGTTCCGGTGCCAGTGCGGTCAGCTTTTTCAACGCCTTGCGCTAGGATATG
>CAZBSX010000117.1:4660-5545 GCA_964494305.1 uncultured Legionella sp.
CTTGTTCTCCTTCCCAAGGACAATATGTTTTGGTTTGATGAGATTAAGATACGTGTGCATGATGCTCCCGCGCATAAAAATAAAGGAGTAAACCGCAAATAAACATCGGTATAGAGAGTAATTGTCCCATAGTTAGCCAATTTAATGCAATAAAACCAAGATGACTATCGGGCTGGCGGAAAAATTCAACAGCAAAACGGCAAAGGGCATACCCCATGAGAAATACTGCAGCGACTGCGCCTTGAGGCCGTGGTTTGCGTGCATACCACCAGACAATGATAAACAAGACGAGTCCTTCTAGACCGCATTCGTAGAGTTGCGAGGGGTGTCTAGGTTGAAGATCTGCATCAGGAAATATCATGGCCCAAGGGACTTGCGTTGGTCTTCCCCATAATTCGCCATTAATAAAATTGCCAATCCGCCCTGCCGCCAAACCGAGAGGTGCCAGTGGAGACATAAAATCGAGGACGGCTAAAAAAGATTTTTTTCTGGATTTTGCAAAGCAATACAACGCAATAATGACACCCAGTAAGCCGCCATGAAAGGACATCCCACCTTGCCAAATTTTTACAAGACTGATCGGGTCGTGAATGAGGGCATGGAGATTATAAAAAATCATATAGCCTATTCTGCCACCAAGAATGGTGCCTAATGCCGCAAAAAAAATCAGATCACCAATTTGCTCTGCAGACCATTTTAAATGGAAATGTTTGACCCGCCACTGCGCTAACAACCAAGCCAGGCCAAAGCCTAGCAAATACATTAATCCATACCAATGTACGGCAACGGGGCCGATGCTAAATGCGATGGGATTGATATCGGGATAAGCGATGCTCATGATGATTTTCCAGTGCGAATTAAATTGCCCAGGCCTTGTTCTTCGAC
>CAZBSX010000118.1:0-5491 GCA_964494305.1 uncultured Legionella sp.
GTGCGCACTGTGACAAATCGCAAACATCTGTTTGATCTTTTCCAAAGACAAAGGATTCTGTTTCCCCAATCTATAATGCCACTCAAATAAACGATTCATGATCTCCTCATCATTGAAAAAGTGCGCAATTTGGCATAGCTCTATAAAAAATTGCCCAGTTATCAACTGGGGTTGATGCAACGCTACAACGGTTAGAAAATCCAAAAGAAAATTAGCATGACGGTTATAAACATCGTTCGACAATAAAGAAATAGTGCTTGCATCTAAGGACTTATTGGCTTGTAACGTAATGCAAATAGAAGCAATCGTCATCACTTGACTCTTTGTATGTTCAGCAATTTGGATTAACTCTTCGGCGTACACTGCATAATCACTAGAGAGCCCCTTGAATAACATCTCCAAAGCAGGTTGTAGGTGGTAACCATATTGAAATTCCAGATAATTTTTCTGATCTAGCTGAAATTCAACGTGAGTAGGATCGATCAGTAATTGTTGGATCACTGATCGGATAGCGCTTGGGTACATATATTTCATAATTTACTCCTTGTACAATAATCAGACTATGATTGCATCAATCTAGGTTGTTCTGGTTCTAATACGGCACTCAGCTCTTCTTCAAGCACCTTATGTCGCATTAAACGGCGTTCGTTCGGTAACGTCCAAATTGTCAAGGTCGATATGACATACGACAAAGGAAGTACGATCAAAACATATTGATAGCTCTGTAAACTAAAGCCTAAACTGCCTTGTGGTTTCATAAAATCTAGGAACAGCCCAATACCTGGATCGACGATGCTCGATACTAAGCCTTCCCCTGAGTTAATAAATGCCACAGCAAAGCCCATCAGAACCGTTGGGTTGACTTCACGGCAAATTGAAAAGCTCAACATGAAACACCCCACACAAAACCCAAAGATAAAAAACAACATCTCCGCTTGAGTAAAATAAATCTGTCCATAAAGTATTATAATTAGGCACAAAAATGCACCTAGGTTAGCTATCAACATCAATGGTTTTTTAGTTTTAAATACTGTAGACAGGACAGCCCAGACTGGAGAACCTATTGCATGGCCGATAAACATTGTAGAAATCAGCGTAGCGACTTGATTCGCCTCAGAATGAAATTTCAATTGTAAAAATGGGACTCCCCATAACCCACCCAAAATTACAACTGGCGAAAACGTGACGCCGCTATATATCAATAACCAAATATTCTCGCGTTTTAGCACCACTTCTTTGAAATTTTTCAGCAAAGAAATATGTTGCTTCACTACGATACTTTTTGGATTACGTACCCAAAACAAACTACAGATGCTAATGATGGCACCTACCATAGCAATCAAAAGCAATCCTTGAGACCAGCCCACATGATTAAACAGAACGGCAATCGGCGCCGCACCGATTGCCGCACCTAACATGGTTGCGGTTGCCAAGAAAGAAGCGATAATGGTAAAAACTTTCTCAGACGTCCATAAAGTACTGGCTTTCATATAGAGAGTCGTTGCAAATGAGCATCCGACCCCCATGAGTACGCGTGAAAAACACATCCATAGAAATGATTCTGTATGGGCAAAGCAGTAGAGTCCTAGCGCAACACACGCTATCGAAAAAAAAGCGGGGAAACGAATATCATATTGATCTAATACAATGCCAGAAACCAGCTGCATCACGGTATAAGAATAATAATAACTAGAAGCCAATATCCCAATTTCTAACCCTGATAGGGCAAATCTCTGTATCAATATGTCGCTGATCAGTGCAGGATATAATTGCGCAATGTACTTTAAAAACAAAAATAAAGAACATATCGCTAATACTAGAATAGCTTGTTTAGATGATTTCATATGGTTTTCCCCGTTGTCCAACCGCCATCACACACTAGCACTGACCCATTCATATATTGGTTGTTAAGACAGACATCCACCAATGGCACGATGTCATGCACATGTCCCCAATAGCCAAGCGGCACCGAACTTTTTATTCGTTCGACGACCTCATCATTTTTGAAATATTCAGCAGTAAGTGGGGTTTCGATGATGCCAGGCGCGATGGCATTGACTCGAATCCCTTGACTCCCAAATTGAAATGCTAATTGACGCGTTAGGCCAATCAGAGCGAATTTGCTCGTCACATAAGCAGAGCGATCGTTCTCAGCTTGAAGCCCAGAAATACTGGCCATATTGACAATATTAAATGGCTTTTGGCGCGCAATCGCTTTTTTTATGAGCGACTGGGATAGGACAAAAGACGCATTAACATTCACATCCATCACTTTGCACCAGAGTTCCAAAGAGAGATGGATCGGATTACAAATCTCACGAATTCCAGCACAATAAATAAGTGCATCGAATGAATCTGAGCTTTGCTCAACATAGTCTGATACTGTGTTTAAGCTGCTCAGATCCACATCATGCCAAATCATCCGTTTATCAGGGATGGCGTGGCAGTCGATTCCAATAATCTCGTGTCCAGAATCATGCAATGATTGCGCAATACCTAGCCCTATTCCCGAGGCAGCACCGGTGATCAATATCTTCATAAATACGCTCACTGTGTCATAATTTGAGTGGTTTCAGGCTCGATCGTAAACAGCAGAATATTTCGTTTTGAAATGCCTGCGCGAGACCCCAAAGGCGTGACGGCATGGTAACAATTTCTATTTACCAATAACGTATCCATGGGTTGTTCTAAACGAATCACGTTTTTGATCTCTTGATCTGAGAGCTGTGCAATCAAATTATCTCCGCCTAATGCATTCGAAGTCAGTTCAAGCAAATGTACAAACACTAACGGCTCGTCATCCAAATGCAATCCAACAGGTGAGCTGTAACTCGCTTCGCCAGTTTTAGCCGTGTATTGAATAAAATGCAGACCCAAAACCAACTGTTGGTATTGAGATAAGGATTCATATTGCTCTACAATTTTCAGATTTTTCTGCAAGATATTTCTCATAATAGGCAAATGAATAATCTCTGCATCCATCTGAGAAAACTCTCTCACCTTGCCACCATCTTGATTATTGGTGGCTGCGCTTTGGAAATAATTCTGATTTTTAGAAACAATAATTTGATTATTACTTCTTAACCATTCCAATTTGAGATACGCTCTGTTCCTGGGCCCATCTGCACGCAATGCTGTTTCATAGAGGTGATTTAATACCGTTAAAGACTCTGTTGCGGCATTATCAAGATAATGCTCTGCATCAATCATTAAAAACCCTTGTTGCTCCCAGTTTTTACTTATCTGCATGATAGCCTCCTTTTTATACTCAGAAGTATAAATTAATTTTAAAAAATACGCAAACACATAAATATATTTTTTTACTCTTAATATCATGGAGAGGGAATACAGCCTATCGGCAGAAAAATTTCGCATTAATTAGGCTTTTGTTGTACGATTGGGAAAAAATATGTTTATACATAAAAATATATGTGGAGCTGACACCACAATGGTGATTATCTACAATGAATAAGTTAAGTGAAGTATTAAAGGCACTCCTTCAACACCGTAAATTAACGGTGTCTGAATTGGCACGCCATACAGGTATTGTCCAGCCGGTGATCTATCGCATGACCACCGGAGAAACCGATAACCCCAAACTTTCCTCACTGCTTCCCATCGCCAATTATTTCAATGTCAATGTCAGCCAACTGATTGGCGAAGAACCGCTTAGCCATGAAGACAATACTGAAAAACACGTGAAGGCCATCCCATTACTCACTATTGCCAATGTGCAAGAGTATAAAAAAATTATTCCTAATGAGCCCAAAAATATTATGGCTATGGGCCTCAGTGATGATGCTTTTGCGTTGGTTATGCCTGACACATCCATGGAACCCATGTTTCAGCGCGGTTCTCTATTAATTTTTGATCCTCGCAATGATCCTCAAGATCGAAGTTTTGTCCTGGTCCGCTTGGCGAGCCCTGCAACCATTGTATTTAGACAACTCATTATTGATATCGATCAAAAATATTTAAAACCCCTAAATCCAGATTTCAATTTATTCAAAATGCGCTTACTAGATAAAAACGATGAAATTATTGCCAATTTGGTAGAGTCGAGAAACTACCATACGAACCAAAGCCTAGAAGGAGGAGAATAGCCGTGTCTGTATTATTCAAACGTTTTAAACAATACCTACTTTCTATTAATCAGTGGTTTAACCCGGAATTTACGCCCGTGTATCGCTTAGTAGAAATTATTAAATCAGAAGACACTCATCAATTAGTAATCCAAGTAGTCCATAAAAATATTACTTTTACGCTAACGCCTGAAGAATTATTGACTGACGATTCGATTGTCGATCTATTTTCTCCTCGAGACGTACGCACATTAACGTATTTGGGATATTTGGATATGAACAGTCCACAATATAAAATTTTGGCCAAACGATTAACACCAAATAGCCAGGTTGCTTTCGCATTAAAAAGAAAAAGTGATAAAAAAATTATTATTAAAACGCCCAGAGAAATTGTGCATGAAAAAATGCTCAACAATTTAGATGCCACAGATGCGCAACTAGTAGGATATACGGCTGCAACAGAAAGCATGGCATTAGAAACCAAACAAAAACATTTTTTAAACCAGAACGGATGACCATCAAACGCGCATGGTATAGCTCGAATTTATTATAAATAAGGAGTCATAATGCAACTAAAACTTTTCCTAATCCACGGTGCATTTCAAGGTGGATTTGTTTGGCGATCGCTTTCTCCTAGATTAGAAGCCATGGGCCACAAGGTTTTTGCCCCTGATTTATCTGGAAATAGTTTAACCGCGCATATTAATCAAATTGCAGATCTGATCTCTACTCATGCTGGTACAGAACAAATTGTGCTATTGGGACATAGTTATGGAAGCTTGGTCGCCACAGGCGTGGCGAAACAGTTTCCGAACAAGATCAAAGGGCTGATTTTTTTAGATGCCCCCATTCCAACAGGTCAACCACAAAGTTTACTGGATATTTTAGGGCCAGGTCCAACTGAGTTTTTTATGCAACAAACTGTTAACGGAATGGTGAAACCATTTCCACCTGCGGCTTTTGGATTAGATCTTACCATTCATAACGACATCATTGAGAAGCATAAGAGCCAAGCCCTTGATTGCTTCACGGAAAAAGGAGTCAGTTGGAGTTCGAAAGACACGCCTACCTTCCCTATTACCTATATCCAATGTGCTCCTAACGACTTTACCAATCAACAAGTAGAGAAAATTAAAGCATTAAATTGGGATCTCTGTACTCTCCCAGAGTCAGGTCATTGCCCTATGATTACTCACCCGGGACCTTTATTGCAATTACTGAATGCCGACATTTTTCCAAAAATATCGACGCATAATAGCGAATCAGAGTACCTACCAGCCTATACTGCCACGCTCTAATATCTTCATGTGCCCACCTTCGTGGGCCTATTTCTCACCCTAGATAAATTGCTTGCTAAGCCTAGGATTAAGGATTACCATTCCATGGAATTTAAATGTCTTACCAAAAAG
>CAZBSX010000119.1:0-5405 GCA_964494305.1 uncultured Legionella sp.
CCTTGATATGCAAAAAAGAGCTGTAGAAATTGAATATGATTTAAAGTAAATTGGAGATTTGATAACTTTTTACCAGGATCGGGGCCGGACCTCATAATTTGCTCGTAGCTAACGGCGTTGTTTTTGATGCGCTCTAGGCAGCCCCATGTGTATGCCTGAATTACTTGCGCTGATTGTGAAATCTCATGCAATAGACTGGGGATGTGCTCGCATTGACTTGTTTTCATTGCTCGATAGTATTCTCTAAACAGGATATCATCCTAGCATGGATGCTTTTCTAAAGTAACCAAGGCAAATCTTTGTGATAGGGCTTTAAGAAGGTGTTGACATTTCTTGGTAAAAAAATATTTGTTATATTCAATAACATACCAAGAAATGCCAACATTCACCGCAATTGAAATAAAATGACTATTTTATGACATTGGATGACAAACTTTTTCTATCGATTTCTGTCACGTTGTGGTTGTTCACGAGTTTGCCCTGGGCGATTGTTGCCGTATTCTTGGCGACCTTGGCCTTGACCAGGGTTTCGTTGTTGTTCGTTAGGTCTTTTGGGGCTGTTGTTACGGTCTCTAGCTAATTTTGGATCACTCATTTGTAATCTCCAGTTCATTGAAACATCGTAATCCCAAAGGATTGGGTACACATTAAGTGTAGCCGTCAACTTGGATTTTTCCACTCATAGTTGCCTTAATAATTTAGATATAACTCTAGTATTGCTCTGTACCCATTATCGGCATAGAGAAAGAGATTAAATTGCAGGGGGTTTAATTTTTTCTTAATCGATAGATCGTTTCGGACAAAATCTGAAACGCCATATCCAAGTCTGCTGCTGTGGTAAATCGTCCGATGGATAAGCGAATCGCATTCTTAGCCAAATCGCTGTCTATCCCAAGGGCGCGTAACACGTAGGAAGGTTGGGTACTACTGGCGGCACAGGCCGTCATCGACGATACAGCCAACCCATGCAAAGCGGGTAATAATTGCGAACCATCAATGCCATGGATACTGATATTCAAGTTTCCGGCAATACGCTCAGTCAGGGAGCCATTACAAACTATCCCTGGAATAGTTTGTAATTGTTCCCATAAATTGAGGCGTAATTGTAAAATATGGGCTTGTTCGAGGGGTCTTAAGGACTCACTCAATGCAAACGCAGCGCCCATACCTACAATTTGGTGGGTGGGCAGAGTGCCTGCGCGTAGTCCATGCTCTTGACCACCACCAAAACTTAACGCTTGAAGGCGAATACGTGGTTTTTGACGCACAAAAAGAGCACCAATGCCTTTAGGGCCATAATTTTTATGCGCAGAAAAAGACATCAAATGGACTGGCAAATGTGATAAATCAATTGCCAATCGCCCAGCGCTCTGCGCGGCATCCACATGAAACACAATCCCATGATCCTGTAGGAGACTGCCAATTGCGCTAATATCTTGGATCACCCCTGTTTCATTATTAACCTGCATGACAGAGACTAAAATGGTGTCAGGTCGTAAGCGGGTACGGAGCAATTCTAAATCTAATATTCCTGAAGGAAGGGGGGGTAAATACGTGACCTCAAAACCTTCACGCTCTAATTGTTGAAATGCCGCTAATACCGATTTGTGCTCCGTGTTCATTGTGATCACATGCCGGCCTTTCCGTTGGTAAAAGCGTGCTGCGCCCAAAATGGCAAGATTATTGGCTTCGGTCGCTCCGGATGTGAAAATCAACGCATCGGGAGACGTTCCTAGCGTTGCAGCAATTTGAGCGCGCGCTGTTTCAATAGCGTGGGCGGCTTGTTGACCAGGTTGATGCTGGGTCGATGCTGCATTTGCAAATAGGCCGTCTGGCCCTAAGTAGGGGAGCATCTGAGCGATGACACGTGGGTCAACAGGTGTTGTTGCCATATAATCTAAATAAATGGGTTTATTGCTCATGCCGCGTTACCTGAATTTGTGTGAGTATGCCGCGCAAAATATTGAGCTCCGCTGTTTCTAAGCGCGCGCGATTAAACAAGCGCCTCAAGCGTAATAGCAATTTTCTGGGATTAGAGGGTTTTAAAAAATCAATTTCGATCAGCACTTTTTCTAAATGGGCATAAAATTGTTCAATATCGGCACTGGTCGCGTACGAGCAATCGTTGGTTTCGACTTGGGCCGCTGGATTCAAAGCGCGCATTCTCAATTCATACACAATAATTTGCACGGCCTGGGCCAAATTTAACGAACTGAAGTCGGGATTACTTGGGATATGCAAATGATAGTGACAGAGTAATAGTTCTTCATTGGTTAATCCCGCGTGTTCACGACCAAAAACCAGCGCAATCTCGGTGTTGTCATGCTGTTCGGCGATTAAACTGGCGCAGGCGGAAGGGGTTAGGCCTGGTAACGCCAAGTCACGGGGTCTGGCACTGGTGCCACAGACCAAGTGACAGCCCTCTAACGCTTCTGGAAGGCTTGTGCATATCACGGCTGATTGTAAGATGTCATAAGCG
This sequence comes from uncultured Legionella sp., assembly GCA_964494305.1. Taxonomy (GTDB): domain Bacteria; phylum Pseudomonadota; class Gammaproteobacteria; order Legionellales; family Legionellaceae. The sequence goes on from CAZBSX010000119.1 coordinate 2,480, forward strand.
CCCGCAGCCAATTCGTGCGCTTTACGGTAAGGATTCAGATTGGGATTGACTAAATATAGGCGACTTAATCCCATTGTTTTCATCGCCCGCGCCGTAGAGCCGATATTACCTGGATGAGTCGTGGCAACCAAAACAATGCGAATCGAACTGAAATTCATAATTTAAAATTTTTCACATAAAGCTTGAGTTAGCGATCGTACACCATATACACTGATAAATACAGGAGCCGCCTAAGTCCCGCGCTTTATGCGCGAGATCCAGAGATCTGACTATTCGCCTGGATCCTGCGGACAAGCCGCAGGACGTAGAAAATTGGACTGAAAACGTGCAGGGAAATTTATTGTTTACTTCTTGGACATACGTGCGGTTGCCCCGAGGTTGAATTAGATGAACACTGTGCAGTCTATCATAGGAAGGCGACGCGAATGAAACAAGTTCTTGCAAGAAAATATCGATTTCAAGATACGGAATATTTTTCGCCAACTCAGCATCAATTAGCGCAATACATGCAAACCGCTGGACTGCAGCCAACTCGTTGGGCATGGCGAGCTAAATTTACTGAGCGGAATTTGAATTTTTCTCCCGAAGTCTGTGAGTGTCTCGAATATAAGCATTTATTGGCACAATTGGTAGCAAAACACTGCCCAACCGCGATGCCGGAAACCTATATCATCAACGACTACACCTGGTCATCTGTCTTAAGCGATATTGCACAGACCTATTATTACTCACAACAGACTTTGCAAGATGAGATTGACGGACTAGTCTGGATCTTAAAACCAGCCTTATTAAATAATGGGCAACACATCAAAATTTTTACACACTTATCCCAAATCGAAGCTTATTTACTACAACCTAATCATTTGGGTGGACCACATGTTTTGCAACGCTATATTCCCAATCCATCTTTATACGAAGGACGTAAATATAGCTTGCGGTTTTTTGTGGTGATTACTCAAGAGGCAGGCGCATTTTTGTATCAACAAGGCTATTTGAATGTGGCATTGGCGTCGTATTCTGCTGTGAATTTTTCTGATCTCAGTTTGCATGTCACGAATGAACACCTGAATGACCATACGCTGTCTATTGAGCAAATTCCGAGTTCCACTGTACCGCAAACGGCGATCTGCTACTCGCAAATTTACGCAATGACCCAAGCAGTCACTCACGCACTAGAAATAGAATTTCCGCAAGCATATACGGCTAAAAAAGACCGTGCATTTGCGGTATTTGGATTTGATTTTATGCTAGACGCGCAAGGGCGCATTTGGCTCTTGGAGGTCAATCATGGACCTTGTTTTCCTATTGAACAAGGGCATCCGCTGCAGAGTTCCTTATATCAGCAATTTTGGCAAGATATGTTGGGGAAATTTGTGTTGCCAATCGTTCGCCAAAAACCTATCACAGCGACAGCAGGTATCGGGTTTGACGCTTTGCGGGGAGCTTAGCAGGTTTCCAAAAACAATTCACGACCGATGAGCATACGGCGAATTTCCGATGTCCCTGCACCAATTTCATACAATTTGGCGTCGCGTAGGTAGCGGCCAGTCGGGTATTCATTCACATAGCCATTGCCCCCCAGGATTTGAATGGCTTGGAGTGCCATTTGAGTGGCTTTCTCTGCCGTGTATAGAATCACGGATGCGGCATCTTTACGACTCACTGACCCTTGATCACAGGAATTGGCCACTGCATACAAATACGCGCGTGCTGCATTCAGATCGGTATACATATCAGCGAGTTTGGCTTGAATCAGTTGAAATTCGCCAATGGCTTGATTAAATTGTTTGCGTTCGTGGACATAAGGCAAGACTGTGTCCATACATGCCTGCATAATCCCCACTGGTCCAGCTGCTAGAATAGTTCGTTCGTAATCCAAACCTGACATCAATACTTTGACACCTTGATTGAGTTTTCCTAGAATTTGCTCTTCCGCAACGTAGCAATCTTGGAATACCAATTCACACGTATTAGAGCCACGCATACCTAATTTATCTAATTTTTGTGCGGTGGAAAACCCTGGCATATTTTTTTCAATCAGAAATGCAGTGATCCCCTTACTACCCGCATCGCGGTTGGTTTTGGCATACACGACTAAGACGTCTGCATCAGGACCATTCGTGATCCACATTTTATTACCTGTGAGCCGATATCCTTTACCATCCGGTTTTGCGCTTAATTGCATACTGACCACATCCGAACCGGCATTAGCCTCACTCATCGCCAGAGCACCAATAAACTGACCTTGAATCAATTTCGGTAAATAACGTTGTTTTTGATCTTCCGTACCATTCAAGAAAATTTGATTCACGCATAAATTAGAATGCGCACCGTAACTCAGAGCGACTGAAGCACTGGCACGAGAAATTTCTTCCATCGCAATGGCGTGAGCCAGATATCCCATATTTGCGCCACCATATTCTTCTGAGACAGTGATTCCCAATAGCCCCAAATTGCCTAGCTTTGCCCAAAGCTGATTGGGAAAACTATTCGACTGATCAATGTCAGCGGCGAGGGGAGCTATTTCTTGTTGTGCGAATTGATACACCGTTTCACGCAATTGTGCGTAGATATCGCCAAGTTGATGTTGTAATCCATGATACATAATATTATCTCATGTGCTGCAGTATAGTAGCACTATAGCGCTCTCGCTGAATCTTGTGAATAGAGCCGTGCTTTTTATATTTATTTTTGTTTGATTTCGCTATAATGATTTTTAATGACACTGGATATGGCTGGGAATAAAATGCCGATTTATGAATATCAATGTACAACCTGCCAGCATCTGTTTGATGTGATGCAGAAAATCTCCGATCCACCTATGCAACATTGTCCTAATTGTTCAAAAGATACCGTCATCCGTCTGATTTCTGCAGCTGGTTTTCAATTAAAAGGGACAGGTTGGTATGCAACTGATTTTAAAAAT
>CAZBSX010000120.1:0-5404 GCA_964494305.1 uncultured Legionella sp.
ATTTTCATAAATATTCCATCCAATTAAAACAACACGTCCAGTATGAGTTTTTGGTATTCATGCAACATATTGAAGCGGTATTAACAGAATATGCTGAATCAGATGCATATGTTTGAGATTCGATTCATGACAAGTGATATAACTTAGGATTTATTATGGCCATTCAAAATGCTCTTTATGCTCAATCCGGCGGAGTTACCGCGGTCATTAATGCGTCGGCATGTGGCGTCATTCAAACCGCACGTCTTCATCCGACAAAAATTGGCACCGTCTATGCCGCTCAAAACGGAATCCTCGGCGCACTCCATGAAATGCTTATTGATACCGCACAAGAAACTGATACAACCATTGCCAAGTTGATGCATACGCCTTCGGGAGCATTTGGCTCTTGCCGGCATAAATTATCCACCAATGGTGCAGAATTATCTCGTTTAATGGAAATATTTCGCGCACACAATATTGGATATTTTTTCTACAACGGTGGTGGAGACTCTCAAGATACTGCCGCTAAAATTGCGGATTATAGCAAAACGACTGGCTTTCCGGTCACGTGCATCGGTATTCCAAAAACTGTGGATAATGATTTACCGTTCACAGATACGTGCCCTGGATTTGGTTCCGTCGCTAAATATGTCGCTATCTCAACGCGAGAAGCAAGTTTAGACGTCGCCTCAATGGCAGCATCATCCACCAAAGTATTTATTTTAGAAGTGATGGGACGGCATGCAGGCTGGATTGCAGCAGCGGCAGGCTTGGCTGGCACGCAAGCTCACGAAGCCCCGCATATTATTTTGTTTCCCGAAGTTCCTTTTGATGAGGCAAAATTTTTAAAAAAAGTATCAGAATGTACACGCGACTATGGGTATTGTGTTGTCGTGGCCGCAGAGGGCATTAAAACATTGCAAGGTAAATTCTTAGCTGAAGCTGGATTACGCGATGCATTTGGGCATGCGCAATTAGGCGGTGTTGCACCCATATTGGCACAATTGGTTAAAAAAGAACTTCGCTTCAAATACCATTGGGCCGTTGCAGATTATTTACAACGTGCTGCCCGTCATATTGCCTCTGCAGTTGACGTGGAACAAGCCTACGCATTAGGTAAAGCAGCGGTTGACCTCGCTCTTTCTGGCGCATCTGGCATCATGCCTATTATTGTTCGCGAACAGGATAGCCCCTATCGTTGGTCAATTGGCCAAGTGGCTTTGACCGAGGTGGCGAATCAAGAAAAGAAAATGCCCGTCGATTTCATTCGGCCTGACGGTATGGGTATCACTGATGCATGTCGGCAATATTTACTCCCACTCATTCAAGGCGAAGCTTACCCGCCCTACAACAATGGCATGCCGGATTATATTCAAATCAAACATCGGTTAATTCCTAAACGACTGCCGGCTTGGGAAGCGTAGGTTGGGCCAAGACTCAATCTTAGTTATTCTTTCTCTCGGTCTGCGATCAAGGTATAACCGCCACTCCCATAATGAATGCATCTGGCTATGCGCGTTATGGTTGCAACACTGACACCGGTTTGTTCATGGATCGTACGGTAAGGAATGCCAGCCTGCAACAGTGGGACAACCTGCCAACGATCAGCCATCGCTTCCAATTCAGCCGGTGTACAAAGATCAGTGAAAAAACGCAGACCTTCTTCAGTATTTTTGATTAAAGCAATAGCGTGCATCAGAGTTTGAATTTTCGCGTTTCTATTTTTCATGAATATTCTTTTGGAGTTAAACGCATCAATCTCCCAGTATACCACCAATTTTAATGTGCGGTAATTTGCACCCCACGGTGAGCCAGGGCTTCAAAATAATCATACGACATATAAAAATCACCCCAGTCGCCTACCAAGTATCCCCAAGAGTTCCGTAAAGTGAATAAGCCTTGGTGAATTCGACCCGAGTGATCGCGTGCCTTGGCTTGATCATCATACCCAGTAATTATCATAGTATGCCCGGGTTTTTTACCTGCCTGTTCGACCGCCTGTTCAATCTCGTAGGTCAACACCCAAGTATCATTGGCATAGTGATGACGACCCGTTGCTCCTAGCACGCCCAAATCAGATCGGGGTAATAATGTCGACACCACAACCCTCGAACCACGATGCAATGCCGTTTTTATACGACGAATTACAGCTGAGCTCGCATTGCTGGCAAAGAGTACTTGCCAACTTGCTTGTTTGGGAAATAAAAATTCTCGGTGCGTAGCATACTCTTCCGGCGTCATCCCATTCGATGGTGTAAAAAAATAAGGGTATACTCGGTAACCACCACATCCATAATGGTATTGATCTGCAACCGTGACAATCCCATATTGCTCAATCCGTTTTAGCAATGCGGTCGAATTACTCCCTGTCCACCCACTTGAGCCTTTACCTTGATTCTCTAAATAACCTCCCAATTGTAATAGGCATAACTGACTGACGTAATGTCCTTTATTCAGGATAGCATCAAGCGCAGCCACATTTGCAAAGACAGTACACGTACCATGTAAACCTTGATCAAATACGGGTACATTTGCCATGCCCAATTGAATGTTCGTAGGTAGTGTCTTGTCAGTGTGTATCGTGGGCTTGTCTTGCGCCAATCTACGGCGTATCGTTTGAGCCATACGGCGCTGCACAGAGTCAGGCACGTCATATTCTAAGACCGTAATCGCCTTATACTCATCTGGGTGATTCTGGTCCGGGTGGGTGATAGGAATAGTCTGCTGATGGTCTCCAACAATCGGAAAATCATCTGCAAAACATGCGGTATTCAGCAGGAAAACACCTAATAGTAAGGCATTCAAATTAGTATGAGTATATAATTTCACTGAGCTACAATTAGGCATAATTTGAAAAATTATACCACGGTGAGCTGTTTGTTGACACACAAAGAGCTGAGCTTTAACTCAGCTCTTTGTGATACGGATTATTTACAATTTGCTGGACGGTACTTCGCAGCCAATGTCCCTTCGTTACACGTCCAGATGATCTGACCATCATTTTGCATCGTTGGGTGTAAAATGATCGTGCCATCCCCTGCAACTGGCGTAAAGGTGATAACAATGTCACCCGCTTCTTTTTCTATTTTAATCGATGCGACATTTTCTGTAGCTGCAGGACTCTGAAAGCCAGCCTCGACCGCCTTACCTGCTTGCCCATTGTGTGCAATCAAAAATTCCGATACGACCATTTTTGCATGAGTTGCCAACGTTAAGCCTTCGGTCACTCGAGCTCGAATCACGTAGTTTTGGTATGCCGGAATAGCACATGTGGCCAAGATACCAATAATGACGACAACAACCATCAATTCAATCAAAGTAAATCCTTTGCATTTCTTCATCACATTATCCCCTTATCAACAATGACGCATCTGCCTCGAGTATAAAACTTGGAGGTTTTAATGTATACTATATTTTTATCCAAATCCCAATATGATGTCCACTCGTTTTTCCCGAATCACCACGTCATTACAGCAGCATTTTGCTCCACAATTTATCGAATTGGTGGATGAGTCCTATAAGCATCAAGTCCCAGAAGGTTCAGAATCTCATTTTAAGCTCACGCTGGTATCGTCACATTTTAATAGTTTGACGCGCATAGAGCGACATCGAATGGTCAATACGGTATTATCTCCAGAAATGGAAACTGGCCTCCACGCGCTCAGTCTCGCGTTATACACTCCGGAAGAATGGGCCAAACACCCCAATACGCACTCAACACCACCTTGTCAGCATAAACAGTAAATACAAGTATCGGTTTGACGCCAAACGCCAATATGCGATGCAATTGTGTCTATAATTTATAAATTTCGTTCGGGCTAAGGAGCAGGCTGTGAAGGGTATATATCAGCTCGAGATGACAAAATGTGTTTTTTCTGAATGCAAAATGAGTATAATGCATCTTTGCTCTCAGAAGTGGCACCCGTATGAAAAAATGGTCTTCAGAAAAAATATCCGTATTTGCACTCGTGATGTTAATCACAGGTGCGATTGATAGTGCCCGTAATTTACCAACAACCGCATTATTTGGCTCGTCACTCATTTTTTTCTTTGCCTTATCTACGATCATGTTTCTCGTACCTATTGCACTCGTTGCTGCAGAATTATCCGCGGCCTGGTCTGAAGAAGAAGGTGGCATTTATTCATGGGTTCATCACGCATTTGGACCCTATGTCGCGTTTTTCACCATTTGGTTGCAATGGATTAACACCATTGTTTGGTATCCCACCATCATTTCGTTTATCGCTGGAACGTTAGCCTATTTAATTAATCCCGATTTGGCACAATCCAAATGGTATATCCTGTCCGTAATTTTGACTGTCTTTTGGTCTCTGACGCTCCTCGGACTCACCGGTTTACGTGCCTCGGCGCGGTTTGCAGGGATTTGCGCAATTATGGGGATGTTGTTGCCGATTGGTTTGCTGATTATATTTGCGATTTTATGGATCAGCAGTGGGCATCCGATGGCGATTCAATTAAATTGGGACAGTATCATTCCGCATTGGGACCAAAATCAATCCTGGGTCGCGCTCACTGCCATCATTACTTCTTTTTTAGGCATGGAACTGGCCGCGGTTCACGTACGTAATATCGATCAACCTCAACGTAATTTCCCGCGTGCTGTCTTTTTCTCGGTGTTTTTGATCGTAACAACCATGCTCTTAGGCTCTTTGGCGATTGCGATCATCCTACCCAAACATGAAATTGGTCTGGTGCAAGGAATCTTACAAGCCTTCGCGTATTTCTTTAATTATTATCATCTGGATTATTTGATGCCCGTCTTGGTCATTACCTTACTGGTAGGGAGTTTGGGTAGTATGATCAATTGGATCATTTCTCCCGCCAAAGGATTGCTGATGGCAGCGGATCAAGGCCTCTTACCCAAGTGGTTGCATACAGTGAATCAGCATGGCGTTGCGTCACGGCTTCTGCTGATTCAAGCCATCTTAGTTACAGCCATTTGCAGCATGTTTCTACTGCCAGATTCGATTAATCAAATTTATTGGTTGTTTACTACATTGAGCACTGAACTGTATGTACTCATGTATGTACTGATGTTCGTTGCAGCAATACGTTTAAAACATAGCCATAAGCAGCGTCACCGCCCTTTCAAAATCCCAGGTGGCAGAGTGGGGTATTATCTCACATGTGTTTTGGGATTAGTGGGCTGCATTGTTGCATTAATTGTCGGATTTTTCCCACCGCAAGAAGCCTTGGCTATGGGCGATGCACATCATTTCCGAATCATATTTTCTAGTGGGATTGGATTGATGATTGTACCTGCATTAGGATTGATTTGGTTTAAAAAACAACGTCAGCCACGCGCCTAAACACGTGACTGACAAGTATATTTAGTGTAATTTACGCGCTTTAATGAATAGTTTGTCTAAATATTTTGACAATTCATGCTCAGACATGAAAA
>CAZBSX010000121.1:0-5367 GCA_964494305.1 uncultured Legionella sp.
TTGGACCAATCTTCCGTTGCTCAAAGCCCAAGATCAAATTAAATTTGTGATTTGTGACCGCGAGGACTATCTCTGGGCTTGTGATAAGATCAAAGAACATCAATTAACAGAAATAGCTCAAGTTCTTTTTTCACCCAGTTGGGAACAAGTCAGTCCTAAGGAATTAGCAGATTGGATCTTAGCCGATCAATTATCGGTGAGATTTCAACTCCAATTACACAAAATTCTTTGGGCGGATGCAAGAGGCCGTTGAACGTTTGCTCGCTAAGAACTTAAGGAGATCATATGCAACAGTGGTTAGCACAGGCCCCAGCAAATATTGCTTTAATTAAATATATGGGGAAAAAAGATTCGGCGACCAATTTGCCTGCTAATCCCTCGTTATCGTTCACATTGAATCATTTACAATCGAATGTCAGCTTAGAATCCCACCCTGGCAAGCAAGATTTTTGGGAACCTTTAGAAATTCCTGGAATCGATCATTTTGTATTATCTCCAGAAGCGCAACACCGATTTTTAAAGCATTTAAATTTTATCAAACAACAATTGGGCTACACAGGCTGTTTTACCGTCCGTTCGAATAATAATTTCCCAATCAGTACGGGATTAGCCAGTTCGGCATCAAGTTTTGCTGCACTGACTCGTTGTGCGGTACAAGCCATCTGCGAGCTCACGCAACAGGCCCAGCCTAATGTTGAAACGCTGGCCAGCTTAAGTCGGCATGGTTCTGGTTCATCATGCCGGTCTTTCTTCTCCCCCTGGGCAATTTGGGAAACCGAAACAGCCACCGAGATTGACTTACCTTATACCGATTTATTCCATGAAGTCATTTTGGTGAGTCATGACATCAAAGCAATTTCTTCAGCAAAAGCACATCAATTGGTCCAAACCAGTCCACTGTATGCGACACGACCTGAACGCGCCAAACTCAATCTGAGTGAACTCATTGACGCGATGCAAGCTAGAAACTGGGCCAATATGTATTATGTGTGTTGGCGAGAATTTCAAGATATGCATGCGTTATTTACCAGCTGTGAACAGCCATTCACCTATATGACACCGCAAACCCTAGAGCTATTAGATCAACTCCAAGCTGCATGGCAACGGAATCAAGATGGTCCGATTATCACGATGGATGCAGGGCCCAATATTCATTTATTGTATCGACCTGACCAAAAGGAACTTGCGCGGGTCTTCAAACAAGACGTATTAATCGGTAACTTCGATGTCATGTGATTTTCAAACTACAACGCATGGAAAATGGATCTTAATCGGGGAACATGCCGTCATCCGCGGTCATGGGGCGCTGGTTTTTCCTGTGCCCGAAAAAACGTTAACTCTATCTTATACAAAAACAAAAAATGATTCCGAACTCAATTTGAGTGCACACTTACTAGAACATAATCCCGATACAACGCGCGCTTTATTGCAGAAAACGCTACAACACGGCTTGAACTTCATTGGCCGATCGTATGCCTCGGTCACTGGAGATTTACACATTGAAAGTAATATTCCTGTTGGCGTAGGAATGGGGGCATCAGCAGCACTCTGTGTCGCGATAGCGCGGTGGTTTGCAGCACAACAATGGATAGCATCTCAGGATGAGTTTACTATCGCACGTGAATTAGAACATCTTTTTCACGGACAAAGTAGTGGCTTAGATATTGTAGGCGTAAGCAGTGCCGTAGGCATGCATTTTCAAAAGAGCCAAAGCACGCCGTTGAACCTGTCTTGGTCGCCGAAATGGCAGCTCTCATTTTGTGGTCAGCAGGGCCCCACAGCCGATTGCATCCAATCCGTCCAACACCTATGGGCAACGTCGCCCGATGAGGCGCTTGCCATTGACCATAAGATGCAAGCAGCAGTTATCGCAGTGCAACACGCCTTAGAAGCACCTTATACCCAAGATAGCCAAAATCGGTTAGCACAAGCCATCCAACAAGGATATGCTTGCTTTCAAGCGTGGGGTTTAATCACGTCTACGCTGCAACAGCATATGCATGATTTATATCAACAAGGTGCCCTGGCTGTTAAACCAACTGGATCGGGAAAAGGGGGCTATGTGATCAGTCTTTGGGGGCAGGATAAATCATAGATTGGAGCCCAACCTACAGCGTATAGTTTAAACTCCGTTCACATAAATAATTTGCCATTTCTTGCTCATCCTCAGTAGATGCAAACGCTTTTGCAATACTAAAATGACCATGGGCCTCTAATAATTTACATTGAGAAAACACAGAAGGCGAGCTAGAAAATACATCGGATAACGCCATACTACCCAGCTCAATTTTTGCTGCATAATAATTAGGATCATCATAACCAATAGCCTGAAAAAACTGCTTCGCTTTACCACGATCTTGTTTGACGCCAAATAACCCCGAGCGATGGATGATTGCCAGAGAGAACCGTTCGTTAGGCGTCTTTGGCGTATGATTTTCGAGTGTTCCTTGCAGAGCGTGCATCACGTGCACGGCCTGAGTATCATGCCGATGTTTCAATAAAAGCATAATGGCCGCAAAAAGTCTATCGTCCGTGAGTGCCATTGGGGGCAAGGATAAGATAAAAGACAAGATATCTTGCTCGTTAAGTTTGGATTTCGTTACAGTGATCATCAAATGAGCATGAGATTTCATTAAAGAGGTTGTTTCAAAAGAGTCTAAACATTGCGTGGACGCAGTACCTATCCTTTGTAGACCAAGCGCATATAAACATCGAAATTTTAAACTCGTATATTCTAGGTGCTCAGGAGAACCTAAGTCAGAAACTAGGGTGTCCATGCCCACAAATCTTTGATCATGCTGAAATGCCAGACAAAGTCCAAACGTGAATCCTAATAATAAAAGACCCATTGTAATCAGGGGAAAACATAATAAAAGCCAACCCTCAATTGCAGCTATGATTATCAATCCAAGTGCTAATCCAATAAAAGCGATTAATACAACCAACATGATTGGTAAAAAATAAGCGGAAGAACCCTCATAATAGTACCAAAGATATCTTCGATCTACGTGATACCGTCTATAATTGAAGCTATAATCTACTCTTAATGGTAACCCGCTCAAATTTTGTAGAACAGTATCCTTGATCTCATTGTTTATTTGTGAGCATAACGTATCCCTTAGATTTTTGCCTTCGGCGTTCCAAGACGGGATCAAACATGTTGCTAAAATTTTTTCTGGCAGATTGATCAGCATCGTCAGTATGTCAGGATCAACGTTAGAATACTTTTCCTGAATTAAATGATGATAGTCTTGTAATTGAGTTGTAGTTTGATTGAGATAAAATTGATGTGCAAATTTTAGGAACTTTTTCAGTTTATAATCTGTTTTACCCTGTTTCAATGTCTCTTTTACAAATTTTAACCGCTGACTCCCTTTCGAAACTCGTAACCGCCGATGTGTCTTTGAATGAGACTCAAGTGCATCATCAAGCAGCGTATTCTCTTTCACAAATCGTAGCCGCTGCTTCTCTTCCAAAAACCGTAGCCGCTGCTCCCCTTTCACAAATTGTAGGTACCGATGTGCATTTAAACAACGCTCAAGAGCATCTGTAAGAAGCGAAATATCAAACTCGACAAAGGCCATAAAAACAAAAATAAATTCAAATTGTTTTTTGTTTTATCATGAAATACATAAAACATACAAATTTACGCGTTTTCTGGGGGGAGTCCTCCGAGCTGAAAAGGCGTTCACGCCGTCTAGAAACATAGATGCCGAGGCTTCGAGACGAGATGCATTCCCATAAATTTGCTTTCAGAATAGACATAACTTATAAATTTCGTTCGGACCGAGGACTGAACGATCCCATCATTTTCTGACATCTCTGAGGACAAAACGCTCTGTCACCGAATCAATTTCTTTTTAACCGAGCTGTTGCTTGAACGTGGTGTTTCGTGGTCCTGTCCTATTGGTTACTATTTTCCGTGCTCGCAAGCTGTGCGCGCAAAATAGCAACCAACATGCCACCCCTCAATAGAGATCGATTTGGATTGAGGGGTGGCGCCTCGGAGGGCTCACAGCGCGCGCAGCTTGCGAGCACGCTGGGATACCGAGGTGACAGGACCCCGAATCTCTGACTTTTAATAATGCTACGGTTAAAAAGAAATTGATTCGGTGACATCGTCTTGTACGGCATTGGGACAAACCTCGGCTTAAAAATGAGGCGATTGCTGAGGACTGAGGCGCTGCAAAGCAGCGTCTCTAAGTCTCGTCTTGCTTACCCATGCTTCGAGACGTGGCTGCGCCACTCCTCAGCACGAACGGACTATGTATACGTGAATGAAAGAACAATTGTCATTTCGATGGGTTTAATTAACAAATTGATAGTAGTCTTCGCCTTGCTTGATCATGCCCAATTCTGAGCGTGCTTGTTCTTCTAGTGCTTGACCACCTGATTTTAACCCCAGAATATCGGCCTCAATCGCACGGTTACGTAATTGTAATTTGAGATTTTCTTGTTCCAAAACCACACAGCGTTCTTTGAGACGCCGAGCTTGAAACACACCCCCATCTCCAAGCCATAACTTATATTGGAGTGCCAACAATACGACAACCAACGCTGCAAGGATTATTTTCATAATACGCTCTTACTGGATAGTACAAACTTAGCATAAGGAAGTTCAGCATATTCTGCAATCCTTAATAATTGATTGTATTTGGCCACACGATCCGAACGGCATAACGAGCCTGTTTTGATTTGGCCGCAGCCAGTAGCGACTGCCAAATCAGCAATAAATGTATCCTCTGTCTCTCCAGAGCGATGTGACATGACGCAGCAATAGCCATGTTGCTTTGCCAAATGCATTGTTTGCCGCGTCTCGGTTAGTGTACCGATTTGATTAAGCTTGATCAAAATAGCATTGGCAGTATGCGTTTCTATCCCACGAGAGAGGATTTGTTGATTCGTCACAAATAAATCATCACCAACCAATTGCACTTGTTGACCCAATTGCGCAGTCATCTGTTGCCAACCCGTCCAATCGCGCTCATCCAAACCATCTTCAATACTCACAATGGGATAATCTGTAATGAGTGTCTGATAATATGCAATTAACTCATCTGAGCGCCATGCTTTTTGCTCTGAACTCAGATGATACAAACCCGTTTTATACAATTCAGATGCGGCCACATCGAGAGAAAACACCAAATCCTTTCCCAAAGAATATCCAGCCAAATTCACTGCCTCACTTAACATATCCAACGCTTGGCGATTCGATTTTAAATCCGGAGCAAATCCACCTTCATCACCCACCGCCGTATTCAACCCTTGTTTTTTCAATACAGAACGCAATGCGTAGAACGTTTCCGCACCCATTTGCATCGCATGGGAAAAATTCTCCGCACCAATAGGCATAATCATAAATTCTTG
>CAZBSX010000122.1:0-5339 GCA_964494305.1 uncultured Legionella sp.
GCATTCATGACATCACTGATTTAGCCATTGGTATGATTTTGGATGGCGTGGTTTCAAACGTCACGCATTTTGGAGCTTTTGTCGATTTGGGTGTGCATCAAGATGGCTTAGTCCATATTTCGGCGATGACGGATCGGTTTATCAAAGATCCTCATGATGTGGTGAAAGCGGGTGACATTGTGACGGTGAGGGTCGTTGAAATTGATACAGAGCGACGACGCATTGGTTTAAGTATGAAACTGCAAGCAGAATCAGCCCCGGCGATAAAAAAAGAACACAAAGCATCCGCCGCACCGATTGCGAAACCGCCTGCCAAAAAAGCTAAAACAAAATCGAAACCACAACCGGTGTTAGAACCCAAACCAGCACAACGCTCCAAAACATTATTTAACACGGCAATGGCGGATGCGTTGACGAAACTAAAACGGGAAATGGAGTCCTAATCATGCCAAAAGGCGAATTGGCTATTCAAACTTTGACGATGCCAGCGGACACCAATTCTGGTGGGGATATTTTCGGAGGTTGGTTGTTGTCACAAATGGATTTGGCCGCAGGAATTTTAGCAAAGCGCGTGACGGGTGGCCGTGCTGTGACCATTGCGATTCATTCTATGACGTTTCTAAAACCGGTACATGTTGGCCACTTAGTAAGTTGTTATGTGAGTTTGCTTAAGATAGGTAAAACGTCAGTAACGATCGCTGTTGAGGTTTGGACAGAAGACTTGGGTATGGCAAAAAAAGAAAAAGTAACTGAAGGAACCTTTGTTTTTGTAGCGATTGATGCGCATGGTAAAAGCAGAGTCATTCCCAAGGACGCTGGGCATTAGATGATATCAATAAAAAAACTGAATCAATGGATTACGACAATTGCGGGTTTCATTCAAAAGGACCAAGATATTGCCCCGGAGTGTTATACCAATTTTATTGATAACCCTGAGTTGGCTCTCCAAGTGATTGACGTGATTTCCGGGTTGGATGAGCGACGTGTGGATGTGAATCCTTCGCGCTATACCGCCTGCATTTTTGTGCTAGATATCTGTGTGGCCAAATTACAATCTGCAAGTGAATCCTCTTCTAAATCGGCTGAACGAACTTTAAATCACGTGATGGTCCATTTGTCCAATGCGTTATTAGATGGTCGTCATACGCTCAGTTTTTGGTTACCCATATTAAATGCGTTTTATGAAGTCCATGTTGAATTGTCTCCCCAATTAAAAGCGGCTTATTTGACTTTAGCGAATCAAGAAAGCATCGTGACGCCTAATGATGATATCGCACATTTGAGCTCCATTCGGGAGTTGATTAAAGAACTATCTGATTTGAGTGCATTCGATATTGCAGAGAATTTTTTTGCACAATCCTATGCAATGCCACCTGATTTTTTTATTGATTTGGTTTTGGATTTATATCATTTAGACGAAGGGCAGGATATTGCATTACTCGCGCTATTGCACCCCAATCAGGATGTACGCGAGGTAGTGATTGCGACGATTGATTCTTTGATGCCCTCGATTCAATTGAGTCCAATTGCGTTGTCGCGCTTGCAAATGATCCGCCATTGGTATCCTGAGGAATATCAAGCGCAGTTCAATCATTGGATCACCCTACAACGCAAAAAAGGTGTGATTTTTGGCCGCCAAGAACCTGCAAAAATCATTCAGCTTAAGGCCAGTGAGATTGATGGCGGAGGTGCCCAGGGTATTTTTATTCAGATCCGAAAAAAAGGGAAAAATCGGTTATGCGGCTTATTGCTCAAACATCATTTGGGTGTCAAAGATGCATGGATTACGCCTATTATTTCAGCCCAGGATGTTCGACAATATTATGCAGAAGCTTTTGATGACTCTATTCTCTTACGGCCCGTGGATTTGGCCTATTTGGTCATGATGACGAATCATTTTTTAGCCATAACGTTGGCGCACGACGGCATGCCCGATTTGCACTTGTTAGAAATTCAAGAAGAATTAGGCTTGCAATTTGTGCCTCAGCTTTTGGATGTCGGCGATTTGATGCAGCAACTCAGTGTGCAAATTAGTCCATTTACAGAAGAAACGATTCAAACATCCTTGCGTCGTTCGCAGAAATGGCCGAAAACAAAATATTTTGTCGAATCATGGTTTGTGGAAAATGCACTGGTTGATAAGTTGGTTAATCAATGCTCAGGTTTTGTGAAAGGGGTTAAAGTCTGCGAATTGGATCAGGCTGTGGCCATGGTATTTCAAGAAGAATTTGAGCAACATCGCGACCGCTGGTTATTTCATTTCTTGTGGGCGAGTTTATGGATGAAAATAGGTGCTCGCGCAAATGCTGTGATGTGGCAGGATTGTTTTATCATTGCTCATTTGATTCAGTCTGGTGCGCCCTTGGTGTCTATCCCTCTCATGCAAACCATGGTTAAAAAATCCGTGCTGAACAGTATTGAAACGATGCAAGAACGACGGACGCATTTAAGTTAAGGTTCTGGACTCTGGGCAAACCGCGCTCTAATACGAACTCGAGCCTAGAGTGGTAGTCAGGGTCCATATGTAAATGACATAATGGTATGGATCCCCTCTGTACATGACAAAAAAATCCCTGTCATTCCCGCGCAGGCGGGAAACCATCCCTCAAAACAATCCGTTGGCCAGATTTAACCACTGAGGATTATTTTCCTCAATAAGATTTATTTTCCATTGGCGATTCCATTTCTTAATTCGCTTTTCGCGGGTTATAGCTTCGTATACGTCCAAGTGGACTTCATAATAAACTAATTGATGGACATCATACTTTTTTGTGAATCCATCGACTAAGCCTTCTTGATGTTGATACATTCGTTGCGCCAGATTACTGGTGATACCAGTGTATAGTGTTCCGTATTTTTTACTGGCTAATATATAAACACAATATTGTTTTTCTTCCATTGTTTTTCCAACCCACACTTGCTATAAACTAAGGATTTCCGTGGCTTATTAAACCTGAGCTTCCCGAACAAAAGTGTATACAGCAATATGAGGGATTACAATTATGTTGATGATAATTGCGTACCATTCAAAATGTCTAGCGCCTGTTGAAATCGATCTGCTTTGTAAGCTAATCGTACGATGGCATTGCATAGAAAATCCAATCCATATCGAAACAAACTGATGGCAGGTCTCCCATGTTTTTTTATTTTTATTGGTTTTAGAATAGATTGCCATTCTCCTGTGCGATGGGCCCAAGCAAAGGCAATGGCAAGCAACGCCACCAATTTTTTAATACGTTCTTTATCTGTGATATGAGTATCCTCAAAATTGAATCCAATATATCGGAATGGCAGTACCTTTGAAAACAATCCCGAGCATCAAGATATTAATATCCGAATTTCCCCAACGCCAATTCGTCCTATCCATAGAAAGATACCATTGACCACCAGAAATAAAGAACAGTTTAAAAATGAATCCTGCAATTTGCGTATAATTTAATGTGAATCCAGCAAAAAATCGTTGGATTCTTCGATATCTTGATAAGAGTTGCGCTTCTCCAATAACCACACACGCTAATTTATTTAAATTTACGGTGCGTACCGTTAATAGGGCGAGTAACCTATTTACAAAACAAGTGATTCTTGCCTTGTTCCAACCTAAATGCACGTTTAAACTATCCCTTAACTCGTTGATACAATCCATACAATCTCCTTTTGACGATTGAGATTATATGGTTTTTCAGCGAGTTACCTAATATTTATTGTTTAATTTTGCCACATCAGGGATGGTTTCCCGCCTGCGCGGGAATGACAAGGATTTTTTTGTCATGTACAGAGATGGATCCCTCACTTTTGTTGAATGATCGTAACAATTTCATTCTAGCTAACTTGAAGCCTGTTTAAAGTGGTGGGGTCCATACCATTACGTCATTAACTATAGCGTAAAATGAACAAACGATGCAAAAAAAGCAACAAGGGGGGGCGGCCCCGATTCTAGCGAATCAAGAAAAAATTTCACGGTTTTTTTCTTGAGTGTAGCAGTTCTTTAACTGAGATGATGAAATCTGGTAGATAAGAAGAGTCAAGAAAGCGATGAAGAACATGAATATATACATATTTTTGGCGCCAACATATTGCATAAGTGCACCACCCAAATAAGCGCCAAACCCTAAGCGATATACGAAAGATGCGGCAAAATAACTGCCTCTTAAATGATCTGGAGCCATTTGGTCAATTTGTATACTGATGCTTGGCACAAGAAGTACTTCCGCAATACTAAATATTATAGTTGCCGCAACCCACGCAGATAAAGTTTGTGATACTGCGTGAGCAAACATTAATTGAGAGATAGCTAGGATAATAATGCTTAAAGATATTCGATAATTAAGGCTTAAGTTTTTCACAATCCTTAGTAAAGGAAATTGGAGTGTGATTACTGATATAGTGTTTGTAAAAAGAATAATGCTCAGAATTTTTGCGGAAGACTGATTATTTAACTGAGAGAGGTAGATCGCAATAGAGGACTCAAATTGAGCAAATATAATCCACAAAAGGACGTTCATTAAAATTAATAGTAAAAATTTGTGATCCGATTTTAAAATATTTAATGTTTCATAGAATAAAGTTTGATTTTTATGCTGTATTGATGTATCTGAGTTTTTTTGAGAGATAAAAATCAATACCAATAAAAGTGCATATATTACATATGTTATAGCAGTAATTAAAAAAGTTATTTGCTTTGCTGCAAGCCCGATGTAAGCAACACAAAGTGGGCCTATAGAAGCTCCAAGATTTACAAAAAAATATCGTAATTGTTGACAAGACGCACGGTTCTCATTGATAACGATATCACCGAATATGGATTTACTAGCTGGCTCAAGTATTGCGCGACCTATGTTTGCAAGCCAAATGGCCACCATATAAAGGGACAATGTTTCAGCATATGCAAAAATGATATAGGCACAAAATGATAAGAAGCAACCAATGATCATGATTTTGCTTCTACCAATTTTGTCTGCAATATTACCTAAGTAAATGCCAAAAATTGTTGAAAATGCGATGGGGAAACTTAACGCGGCTCCTATCATTGATGAAGATAAATGGTATTTAGAGTGTAAAATCATTGCTAAAAATGGCCAGCTCATCCAATATGCGGCATTAATTAAAAACGTTCCGAATAAAATTATCCAAACATTTGTTGGTATTGATAAGAGTTTTTTAATTGTAATCATGATGAGTTGTGCTCAGAAAATCTAAACAGAATCTATGTAAAATGTCTTCTAAATTTTGATGTTGTAAACCTAGATTTTTCTGATGGTCTAAGCGAAGAGTTTTGCTTTCTGACTTTAAAAGGTCGAATGGCTCGTATTTATAATTGTCTATCCATGAAATATTTGTTG
>CAZBSX010000123.1:0-5320 GCA_964494305.1 uncultured Legionella sp.
ATCTATTTGTACATCTGATTCTTGAGAAAATGTCGTCATCTGCTCATTTGAAAGAGTCCATTGCACCGTGATAAAATTACCCCTAGCAGGGCAAAAAACACGTTGCCAATTTTTTGAGCTTTCTAAGGTTCCATTTCTAAAAGTAGGAACAGTGACATTAAAGAAATTGTCCGAATATGCATTTTCAGGAAGGGTGTTAATCGGTGTAGAATTGTTATAATTTAAATAAACCCTTAGTGAAATCTCAGAATCTTCCGTGTTGTTCATTAAGATATCAATGAAACCTAGCTGAATATTTTGACCATCTTCCAAAAAATTAAATTTCTTACTAATCACACTAAAATTATCTCTAACTCTTACCTCTCCGCCGCCGATATAGCTAGCCGGTGAATCAGTTTGTGGAAGACTAAACTGCTGTGTTACGGGGTCATAAACATAGAGGCGAACAACGTTTGTATTAATCCTTTCAACCATAAATATTTGATTGTTAAGATTACTAAACGGTGTTCCTGTAGGAATATTGATGACTTCAATAATTTGTCCCGTGACAAGATTATGATTGGTAATGCCAAGTGATGTCGGAAGGGGGGTATTTCCTGTGATAGATGAGATATATAAGCTTTCATCGTTAGCAACTTGACCACCTAATTGGTCAACAATGAAAACATAACCTTGCTGATTTCCGGCTACAATATCAGGAAATAAAGCGGGCCTATCAAACCATGGAGTGTTAAGAGATTCCCATGATTCTGTTGTATTTGCCCAAGTAGCGGACGTTTGCGCTTGATAATTACCGTAGCAAGTAAAGCAATCTGTAAAAATTGCCCAAGAATCGTTTTCGTAGTTAAAAACAAGCACTCGATCAGGAAACTTATTACCTGTCGGTTGATAAGGAAACGTCCAGTAAGCCAATCTTTTTTGGATATTTCTAACGCCGTGCACTCTTTTAGTGCCGTTCATCTGATTTTGGAAGAGATAGACTAAGTCCGGAATCTTAATATCAATTCTTTCTGACTTAAAGCTATCGCACTCGACTACTCCTTTGTCTCCGATTCCCACAAGGGATGTATCAAATTGGACGGCAGAGAACGTGCTTTCTGCGCCAAGCTCACTATTGACTTTTTCAATCTGAAAAGGAGCAATAGAGCGACCAGTATAGCGAAGCTGCCAAGTAGACCGCTCACAATAAATAACCAGATTATCACGAACAAAACCCACTGAAATAATGTCTTCATTAGTTGGTATATCAAGAAAGCCTCCAAGTCCCCTTGTATCGTCAAGCCATGAATTAACTGCTAATGGATCTCCTATCTTAGACCAACGAATGCGTTGAAAATAAGATGTTTGATTTCCTAATGTATCTTCTTCAACCGTATTAAATACAAGAAGTCTTCCACGAAAAGGTAAAATACAAAGGCAGTTAACAAGGGTGTCGGCTGCTGCGTTAACAGTTGGTGCAAAATTTGTCCAAGTAGTGCCATCCGTATAACGAATTGGATCAACGAAATTTGTTACCCAAAAAAGCTTATCATTAGCAGCACTGACCCAATAATTTGTCGACCAAAAAAAGTCTGAATCGCTGCCAGTCCATACAGTTCCCGGTATATATTCTTGCCATCCTGTGCCTCCAAATCGATAGGCATACACAGTATCAAAGGCTATTGTCTGCTCATCATTTATACTATTAATATCACGAGTTCTAAGCCCCATGACAGGAAGTCCCGGAAAATAATTAAATGTTATAGTTAAAGCTCCAAGCGGCGCTCCCCCTGAAATGGTAATAGCACCTGTAGCATAATTAATGGTTCCGCTGCCTCCCGGCACTCCGGTTAATACTCCAGCTCCATTATCGGTGTAAGTATTTGTGCCATCACTTAAATAAATGCTTCCCAATTCAAAAGAAGAAGTGGATTGCAAAGATAAAATCGTAATAATATTTCCGGAAAAAGCGCCTGCTCCATCTAAATTACCAAGAGCTTGTCCCGTTAATATTCTTCTTAATCTACCAAGAAGTCTAACGCCTTGTTTTCTTTGAATTCTTTCACGAAAAACATAGGCATTTTCTAGGGTGGGATAAGCATCGTTTGGTAAAATAAATTCCTGACGGTTTTGAACAAGTCCCGTCTCCATCCCACGAATGTAAAGAGGCTGGTAACCTGGCATTAGTAGTATCCTATTCCATAGACCCCACCAACTGTAGGAATAGCGGAGTTAAACAGAGTTACATTAGGTTGTTGAATTTCTTCTACCGATTGTCTTTCTAAAACAAGCGCTTCTTGCCTTTCAAAACCCTCTCTTAAATTTTCTACCCCTTCCATATCTTCTCTTTCTCTTAAGATTTCTCTTGCCGCTCCATAAGCAATGTATTGCCACCATTGAGCCAAGATAGGAACGTCTGTTTGATTCATGAATTGAACGGGTGTCAGGTAAGTTTCAATCTCAATTTTATGAATAATTTTAGGCACCGGACGAATCACAAATTCGTTGTTCCAAAAAAGCACAGAATAGGGTCTTCCTGTTTGATATTGACTAATCCATACGTTTATTGGTTCTCCGGCTGCCGGAGCTGTCAGAAAGGTCATAGTGAAGTTTCCGTTCACATAATCGACCGATCCAATATTGATAGGAGTAATAAGTCCAGGATTTTGCGTATTTAAGTTATACATCCCGGGAACTGCCGGATTAGTTGTCTGAGGCGGCACAGAAACTACGGGATTAGGAACTTTTAATTGTAGATTTCCTTGTCCGTCATCGTTGACGCTAATAGGATCTCCGTTAACGTCTACCGTCCCAATCACCACCTCAAAAGACAAAAATGGCCCCGGTAGGCTAAAAGTAAAAAGAGTTGTTGTTCCATCCCCCGAAGATGGTTGAAAAAAGGACGGAAATTTAGGCCAAACGGAGTAAAACTGCTGCCTATCTTTAAAGAAATTGCCTTGTATTCCTTCAATATAGACAGGAGCTCTTACTCCCTGATTATAGTTAACATCAAGCGGATATCTATCTCGATATGGTTCAGTAAAAAAGGTGTAAACTGAACGCATTTGATCAAGTTTGATCGCATATGGAAAGTCTTGGCTATAAAAAGTGTTAACAGCTTGTTCAATATCTAAGGAACTTAAGGCCGAAGCTCCAGAAGATGCCGTCAAACGTCTTACTTTTTGCTCAATTTTCTGATATGTAGAAACAGCTGGTGAAACCATAATCTTAACTTTTTTTAATTATGTAAAAGAAACCGGGATAAATTTATGAAGCCATTCACCTTCTTCATCTTTAGCAAGAGGAGCGCCTCCTTTTTGCACTTCATTTCCATCTAAACTGAGAAGCCCTTCTCTTTTTTTCATCACTTTGTTCTGGTCGTTTACTTCTTTGATCAATCCAAAAGGGACTTCATAAGTTTTACCTGGGATAAAATGCCAAATTTGAATTGGATCACCCGCATATCGGCAATATGGCTTTGTTAATCTTTCGTGTTTACCTCTAGAATTTAGGTATTCGGCTTTAACCAGGCGGTTATCATCTTTTTGCTGTGATTGAACTTCTTTTTTTATTTCTGGTTTCATATGTTTAAAATCATCAAAAGGCACAGAATTAGTTAAAGTATTGATTAAACCGTGCATCTCGCCGCCGGCGGTTACTAAAGTAAGTTGTTTTTGGGTCATCTTAATTGCCTCTATTATTTAATGATTGAAAAGGTACTTGATTGGTTGTGTTGTCATATTCCAAATTTCTAGATCCTGCCGGCGCTAAACTTGCCGGAGTCACACTAGTAGCTGAACCATCTACAAAAGCATCGAAATAGCTCGTATCTAAATCTAAAGTCATCGTTGTCATTCCAACTGTCATAATCTTTGCTGTCAGTCCATTTGCTTGATACATCCCCCAAGTTCTAGGCACTGTAAGTCTTACGACTTGTCCTTGTCGGTAAGTATTAGAAGAAAACTCAGGAATAGAAAAAGTGATTACCAAGGGATAGCTTTGCGTCATATTGGTAATGAGCAACATGCTAGGAATTTGAATCACGCCCGGTAAGTACTGATTAGGCATATTCCCTCAATTAAAAAGGGGCGGGGACATTTCGTCCCCAACCTCTTTAGTTCTCAAACTTGTATGCAGTCCAGTTAATTACATCCGAAGTTGCGCCAGCTGGTGAGTTTGCTCCTCCTGCTAGGTACATGTATGGAGTAAATTGTCCTGTTCTGAATGGTTGATACTGGAAGTTGTATCCAGTTTGAACATTCGTTAAAGGATCAAACTGAGTCGATGCACCGGCAGGCGATAAAGTCGCAAACAAAGGAGCTGTTGGCGAAGAAGCTGATGCCGGGAACGCAAATGCATTAAATGCACTTGTGTCAATATCAACTGTCATTGTGTAATTGGCAGCTGACATCGAAACAATTTTTCCTGTGAGTTGATTCATTTCATACATTCCAAAAGAGTAAGGAACGCTAAAATGAACCTTCATTCCAACGACATAATACTGTGTTGGATCAACAGAAGTTCTTACAACCGCTTGAGAATCTTGTGTAATTTCAGTCACAAAAAGAAACTGAGGATCTACCGCTGCAAACTTGGAAATACGTCTTGTAAATCCAGCTGTTGCAGCAGCAGCAAAACCAGCTGCTCTTAAACCGATTAGTGTGTAATCGTTTGCGTTGACTGTGCTGATCTGGAAATTCATTCCAGCAATTTGGAGCATTCCAGTTGTGTTATAGAATTGGAGGATATCTCCATCTGAATGACCATGGGATGTTTGAGAAACAACCGCTGGACTTGCCGCTGTAATCCCTGTGATAGCAGCTGCATTTTGAGCTTCTACTACAGGAGAAGTTGTTACATAAGTAAAACCAGCAGGAGCCGTATAAGCAGATGTTAAATCGGCTGTGGTCTTAACTGTTCTGATACCGGCTCCAACTGGAGACGCACCAGAACCAAATTTTGCACCAAACCATTTGCTTAAGATAACCGCATTTGGGTTAGCGGCTGCTGTCTTTGTTACGTTAAGAACTTCCATGTAATCAGCTGAACTTGGAAGATTAATTTTCACTCCAGCACCAGTAGATGTGAAAGATCCACCTGTTAGGATTGTAAAAGGCATGATTATAATCTCCTTATGATGGTTGGAATGTTGTTACATTCAAGCCAGAAATCCAGTTTTGGTTTGTAATCGCACGAGCAATTGCAAACTTGGCATAGAGTTGGCTGTTTTGAGCAACAGAAGAAACCACCCATGGGGGACGATATCCAATCACGGCTGTATAGTTGTTCTGCTCAATTTTAGCGGCAGCTTCTAAACCATACATTGGAATGGTGTAGACAG
>CAZBSX010000124.1:0-5309 GCA_964494305.1 uncultured Legionella sp.
ACGACCAGAACCTTATCCATCAGTGGCGTCAATGCGCTCAATGATTCATCAGGTTCTTCTCCAATCAGTAAATGCGCACGTCGTAGATCGATGGGAAAAAACCAATGTCGTTTGGCAGCAAGGTGTAAATCTGGGATCATCGATGGTAATTGTACATCTTGTAACGATTGGCGATCAATGGATTGCTGGGCCTGAGGTGTCGTAACAATGGGCACTCGAGTCCCAGCGTATTGATAACCCAACCCCATCCCTAAGACAATGCCTAAACCACTTAAACATATCAGATTTCGCGCGCTACTCCATGGTTGGAAGAGTCGCGCAACATGGAACATCCCTTGCCTACGATTCACCATAAATATATTTGATAATATTATTGGCAACAGCTTTGACCGTAAGTTTATCTGTATCAAAACTCACATCAGATAATTCTTCGTAAAAAGGCTCACATTCGAGTCTTAATCGCTCCAGACGATCTTCCAAATCATGCTTTTGTAACATGGGACGTTTGGTACTATCCCGTTTGGTTCGTTCGAATTGTTGTTGTAACGAGGTTTTTAAATAAATGACAGTCCCACGCCCGGCCAACGCATTGCGATTTTCTGGAGTCATGATCACCCCGCCGCCCGTTGCCAATACAATATTGGTTTTTTGCGTCAATTCTTCAATCACTTTCTGTTCTCTACGCCGATACCCTTCTTCCCCTTCTACATCATAAATCCAGGAGATATCTGCGCCCGTGCGTTCTTCAATCACTTCGTCAGAATCATAAAATTCAAGCTTAAGCTCTTTTGCCAAAGTACGACCAATCGTGCTTTTGCCTGCGCCCATTGGTCCAATTAAAAAGATATTGCGTACTTTACCGATGCTCATTTTTAATTACTTACTCCATAAAATGTCAACACACCCTACATTTCTTTCGAATTTGTCATGCAGAAAATCCATGAGTATACATCATATTAACAGCATAGTTAATGATCCACGATTCTCGGTGTAATAAAAATTAATAATGCCTCATGTCTCACCTGTATATGTTTACGCTGAAACAGGTCTCCCACCCAGGGTAAATCACCCAAAAATGGAATTTGATCGGTGTGACGATTCCGGTCTTGTTGATAGATTCCGCCTAAAACAATCGTGTGCCCATGTCGTACCAAAATATGCGTTTCTATCGATTTAGTCGTAATAATAGGTACACCTTGAACACGTTTGCCCGAATCCGCATCTTGGTTGATAAGCAATGCCATCATTAATTCATGCTTTGCAGTAATTTGAGGCACGACCTGCAAGCGTAATACCGCTTTTTTAAACGCAACTGAGGTCACGCCATTTGTAGTGAATTCTTGATAGGGAATATCTTCGCCCGCTTCAATAACTGCAGCAATCTGATTACTCGTCACCAAACGCGGACTCGCAATCACTTTGGCTTTCCCCTGACTTTCTAATGCCGATAATTCAATGTCTAATAAGCGTTGCGAGGTTAAAAGTGCTTGCGTCAATCCTAATGTTGCAGCGGCGGCCTCAATGGGTTTCGCTGCAATATCAAGTCCTAAATGAGGGCCAGGCGCCGGGTTAGTATTCCCTTCAATTCGTTGCGGCGTAAGCAGACCTAAGCGTATCCCAAGATCACGGGCCGCTTCTTGATTCATATTCACTATGCGCGCTTCAATCACAATTTGTTGTGCTGGGATATCAAAATAGCGTACAAATTTTTGCAGTTTCTGCAAGTGATCCGCTGTATCTTCCAACCACAACACATTAGAACGCTGATCTACGGCAATGCGGCCGCGTCGAGACAACAGCGCATTCGTTTTATCTTTGATAATATTGGCCAAATCAGTCGCTTTCGCGTAATGAATTGGTAAAATTCTAACTTGCATGAGTGCCAAATGACGACGCAGAGGTGACGATTCAATGGGTTTAGCTCGATCAGGTGATCGCTGATTTTGGTGTTGTAACTCTAGAAACTGCTGGCGATTTAATGCCTGTAGATGACTCAACTTTTGTTGAAGTTGGGTGGTATGCTGAGTTTGTGCGTACAGACGTTGTTGCAATTGATGCCGATATACCATGAGCATGGCTAAAAAAATGCATACTATCCCAAGAAACACGATGATGATGCGTTTTAATTTGTCCTGATATAATCCGGCACGCCAAGGCAACAAATTCAAATCAATCATAAGTCAACATGCTCGTTTGGCCAGACCACACGCGGTCAAATATAATGGTGCATCGCAATCCAATTGTTGGGCATCTAAATCTTTGGCCACTTGCATTTGAGTAAATGGGTTGGCAAGAGAAAGTGGACACGCCATCTGTTGTTGCAACCCATCCAATAAATTTTGGCGCTTTGCTCCACACCCACTCACAATCATTTGCACTATCGGCTCACTCTGAGAATACGTTGCATGAAAAAAATGATAAGCCCGCTTGAGTTTCAATATCACGCAGTCTTGATAATGCATTACAGACATCTCATCTGCCTGCTGGCCAAGATATTGCTCCTCAAGCCCAAACTCTTCCTCATGCATAAAGATCACATTCCCCTGCTTGAAGAAAAACACTTTGAGGCAACGTGCGCTCAAATCCAAAACCAAGGTAATCCCTGAAGATTCAGGTTGAGACATCATGAACGGTAACATGCGTTGAATCGCGAGAGATTCAATGTCCACGACCATGGTAGAGAGCCCCAAAGACCGTAATGCTGCGACTCGGTCTTGAACATATTGCATCCGTGCTGCAACAATCAAGACATCTCGTAACCCAGACTGAGATGATGCATCTGAACGTTTAAAATCAAAGTAAATATTATCGAGTGAACCGGGTAAACATTTGTCCAATTCTAGAGAAACCAGCTCTTCTAAAGCATCGTCATTCATACTTTCGCTGATTGGAATAGTTTTGCTAAAAGTACACGCGTCAGGCACAGCGATCACAGCTTGTAAAATGAGCTTAGGACGTAGCCATAAATCGAGCTGACTCAATAAGGTTTGGATCGCATGCGCAAGCGCCGGGATATCTTGCACAGCATTGCCAACGATGACCTGTGTCGGCAAATGATATTGACCATACGCTTGCACCGAGTAGGCATCATCGATTCTACGTAATTCGATAAGTTTGACTGCTGAAGAAGAAATATCCAAACCGAAGACAATGGTTTGTCGAGAAGAAAATAGAGATCGTGGCCAGCGCATAATGCTCCTCCTTGAACGCCGCCGCACAGAAAAGTCAAACATCGACTTATCGCACGTTATTGGACTTGAGAGTGGACTTCCATCCCACTCAAACTGGCGCAATCGTAACAGACCTCAAAATAAACGTCGAGAGCTTTGCGAATTAATTTTCAACAAGTGTGCCTGTGAGGCGCTCTCAATTCAGATTCAGCAACCTTCGTCGCAACTATTCCCGTAACGAAGAGAAAAAATAATCGATATCATCCATCGTCCAACCCAAATGAGGGATGGGATGATTGGTTAAAATGCTATCGACCAATTCTTTTTTGCGGGCCTGCATAGATAAGATCGCCTCTTCGACTGTACCTGCAGCAATCAGTTTATAGATAAACACCGGGCTATCTTGACCAATGCGATGACTGCGCCCCGCAGCTTGCTCTTGAACTGCTGGATTCCACCAAGGATCATATAAAATAACGGTATCAGCCCGGGTTAAATTGAGCCCTGTACCACCTGCTTTCAGACTAATCAAAAATATCCCAACTTCTCCCGCTTGAAAGCGGTCAACCAAGGCTTGACGATGTTGAGTTTGCCCAGTCAATTGCAGATAGGTATATTGACGTTGGATCAACCTCTCTTCGATCAAAGTCAACATGGAGGTGAATTGCGAAAAGACCAAGACTTTGCGGCCTTCTTCCATGAGATTGTCCAATAATGCCATCAACGCATCTAGTTTACTCGATTCACCATGCGCCATCACGGCCTCTGGGAGGGAAAGCAAGCGTGGATCACAACATACTTGTCTGAGTTTTAATAAAGCGTCTAAGAGGACAATTTGTGATTTACCCAAGCCTTGGACTGCAATCACTTCTCGGACTTTCTTTTCCATCATCATCCGAATGCCTTCATACAAATCGCGTTGTGCACCATGCAATTCAACCCGATGAATCATTTCAGTTTTCGGGGGTAGTTCTTTAATCACCTGATCTTTGGTCCGCCGCAACATAAAAGGTTGCACACGTTTACTGAGTAAATTTCGGCGGTCTAAATTGCCTTCACGTTCAATAGGGACCCGAAAGAATTGTCGAAACTCTTTGATATCGCCCAATAATCCCGGCATCAAAAAATGGAACAAAGACCATAATTCTCCAAGATGATTTTCTAAAGGCGTTCCAGTCAAACACAAGCGAAACGATGCTTGCAATTGTTGCATAATTTGAGTGGTTTTGGTGCGCGCATTTTTGATAAATTGGGCCTCATCTAAAATTAAATAATGGAAGGAGTGTTGCAAAAACAGGGCTTTATCACGTGCGACCGTTCCGTAGGTGGAAATCACCAAATCGTAACCCACAAAATTGGCCGAATGCCGATCACTGCCATGAAAAACCAGTACCTTAAGATCCGGTGTAAAACGTTGCGCTTCTGCAAACCAATTCCCTACCAGACTGGTCGGCGCAACAATCAAGCTTGCCTGCGTTACTTGACCACGTTCTTTTTCTAAAAGCAAATGCGCCAATGCTTGCACCGTTTTGCCTAAACCCATGTCATCCGCTAAAATGCCTGAAAATCCATAATTCTGCAGAACATTCAACCAGGCCAATCCTTGTAATTGATAATCACGTAATACGGTTTTCAACCCAAGTGGCGGCGTAATTTCAGGTAAATCAGCCACCGACTGTAATTGTTGTAATTGGGCACGAATACTATCCGTCCCCAACCAACGCGCACGCGTGGCTTGAATGGCAGCTTCAATTTCTTGCATTAAGGTCATATGATAGCGCTGCAAACGAATTTCATCGTCGACCAAGTCACGGAATCCATAATGGATTAATAAGCGTAACAACGGTTTGATCCGTCCCAAGGGAATTGCCAACCATTTACCCTGCGACAAAGGTAAATACATTTCTTTGTCATCGGGCAGACTGTCAATTTGTTTGCGTTCAATCCGCCGGAGCAAATCGACAACCAACGGAACAATGCTGGTCGGCTTCCCATCAATCAAAATACCCAATTGATAACCAAAAAAATCGTGACCGCGCGCCTCTAATTCTGAATACCAAGAAAAATCATCGACATGAACAACGTCGTCTTGCTTGGTAGGGCTAGACATCACAGGCGCACTGGGTTCAATTTCAAGCA
>CAZBSX010000125.1:0-5241 GCA_964494305.1 uncultured Legionella sp.
TATGGGGCAAATGAACATTCCTTTGTTAGTGTATCGTGCTGGCGAAGCAATGCGTTTCAACGAATCTGCAATTAAATTAGGGGTTTCTGGAATTCATAATGTCATGTGTGCACTCGATATGATCGACGTCACTGAAAAACAGGTCGAAAAAGCAACGTCATTTAAACCCATATTTTCGCAAGAACAAGATTGGCTAAGAGCACACCGGAGTGGCGTACTATTAAGTCAGGTCGAACTGGGCCAAAAAATTAAGAAAGGTCAAACCATGGGCTACATTAATGATCCATTTAGTGCAAGCTCATCTGAAATGGTGCAATCCAATCAAGATGGGATTGTGGTAGGGATTAACCGTCATCCTCTGATTCATGAAGGACAAACTATCTTCAAAATAGCTTCATTTATTGATAATAATCGTGCTAAAAATGTACTGGAAATGTGGAGTGGCACTCAAACGGAGAGTATCGATCATGGATAATGCATTGACTCTGCGTGGTACCTGTATCTGGTTAATCTGCGCTCTTTTTTTCATGTATGAGTTTATACTGCGTACGATTTTGGGCACATTCCAACCTCAACTTATGCAGGATTTGTATTTGACCTCGGTCCAATTTTCGTTGCTTAGTGCGACTGGATATCAGCTGATTTATGGGTTAATGCAGATCCCTGGTGGTATGATCATCGACCGCCTTGGGCTCAAAAAAACGCTGTGTACCGCAGCGACATTGTGTACCTTAGCCAGTTTGGGATTTTCGTTAACCCACAATTTTACGTTAGCCATTTTATGTCGCATGATGATGGGTCTTGGATCATCGTGTGGATTCATTTGTTTACTGATTGCCATTTATGACTGGATGCCACGAAAACACATCGCGTTACTCATTGGCCTCTCTCAGTTTATAGGAACTATTGGGCCGATGCTTGCCGCTGGTCCGCTGAACTCCCTCTCTGCACTTTCAAAAATCACTTGGCGCGTTATTTTTTATAACCTCTCGGTGATGGGAGCGATTATCGGTATCCTCGTCTTTTTATTCGTGGACAATAATCGTCAACCACGTGGCAAATTCATTGTTTTATCTCGTTCATGGTCATTGATTGGCAATTTACTGTCTTTAATGAAGCAAAAACAAATTTGGTTGATTGCATTATATTCAGCATCCATTTATTTTTCTATTGAATATTTGACTGAAAATGAGGGCATTACTTTTCTGGTTAAAAAAGGATTTTCCGCCACCTATTCTGCGTATATGCTCACAACCGCGTGGCTTGGATATGCCATTTTTTGCCCTATCATTGGATTTCTATCCGATAAAACTCAACGCAGAAAGCCTTTTTTAATCGCATGCTCCTTAAGCATGTTACTAGCTCTGATCGGCATTATTTATTTACCGATTCATGAGCATGTCTTAGCGATTTGTTTTGCCTTACTTGGGATGGGTGCCGGTGGATCAGCTCTCGGTTTTGCGATCATGGCTGAACATTGTAAAGAAGACTTATTGGCAGCAGGTTTTGGGATAAACAACACGTTGATTGTCATTATGTCTGCAGTGATATCACCCTTAATTGGACATCTCTTATCTCATTTCATTGCCAAAACAGGTACTCAATTATCTAATTATCAAGATGCATTTACGATTATGCCTATGCTCTCGATCATTGCCGTGCTGATTGTTATTTTTTATATTAAAGAAACTTATTGTAAATCAGCATGCAGTAATACTATTTTGGAATTAAGCCCGCCCGAAGTTACTACAGGCACTGTGAGTTAACAGTTATACCGTACTAGTTTGAAAATCGTCAAAGGTCCTACTATAGTCATAGTATGATTTCGGAGGAATTTCACTGGGATAGGTTGCTATGAAAGGATCGTCTGAATCGATAATACGCACACTAACGCAGTCCAATAAGCCTGATTTTATACCTGAAGAAGGTCCGCTCCTTAAATCATTTTATACGATTCAGTTGGAAAATATTTTTAGAAAAGTCTTGACTCATTATCCATTAACCCTGCTCGAAATGAAAGATGGTGTATGGATATTCATCGATGGAATTTCTTGTAATCTTTCGGATATGATCAAATTTGCCAACCTCGATCATATTGAACTGAATCAAAATGATTTCATAAAATATCATGGTTATGGATGGAATGCGAATTCTTTGCTGCATAAAGACGCCTATGAAGATGAGCTTAATGACCGCGATTTGAGCCAGGAAGAAATGCATGCGCTTAATATTTATACACAAGGTAGTGACAAAAGTGGCAACCCACAATACAAGCAAATCAATGAATTGTTAAGGGGAGCGCTCTTTCCCACTATCGCCTATTCTAGCGCTAACAATTACGAAAAATTCAGAGTACCGTTTGTTCATGCCATCATGTGTGCTAGTGCGTTACACAAAACCCATCGTTCGAATTTGAGTCGTGACAAAGTTTCACGTCATTTGTTTCTTAGCCAGGACACTCTGGAAAAATGGCAACAGAGTATCGATCTCAACGAGCCCATCGTGATGAACGGTTTAGTCAGTACAACGGCGGGTGGTAAAATCGATATAGGCAAATTAGAAAAAATTTCTGGAAATTACGGAACTACGCACGTATTACTTGTGTTGACGAATATTAGAGGATATTGCATCGATTCTCACTCACACAGTAAATCGGAAAATGAGGTGCTTTTACTGCCAGTACAAGTTTTGTTAGAGTCTTCCTCACAGAAGGATGGGGCGCTGTGTTTTAAAGGGCACGTTGTTGCTGATTTGAGAAAAATTCATGCAGAAAGTCAATGTATGACACATCCTTACTTATTGCAGGCGATAAAGTCTACACCGAAAACAAGTGACTTTATTAATTTATCGAGAAACAGGCTACAATTCATGGCAATTCAGGAGTTGACGCAAGCATTGCAGGCGATACCGAGTCATGTTAAACGTTTGGATTTAAGTGAAAATTTATTCTTGGATCGAACACCAGAGGAACAAGAGGCAATATTAAATGCAATACCTGATACTGTCAGTGAATTGATTCTTGAAAAACAATGTGTGCTTAAAAATACACAAGTTAATACGTACAATGAGCAGTTGCGCGAATTTCAAAAACAATATCAGGAGCAGATTCATAAAAATGAGAACTTTTTAACGTTTATAGCGAAATTCAATGAAACAAATAGCTCCTTAGATGAGCTTATCGCTCAGATAAAAAATGGTGCTGATGTGAATGCCACGAACGCTGAAGGCAAGCCCGTTCTTGCTATTGCCTATGCTTGTGAGCGTGTTGAGGTTATCGATGTATTATTAGAAAACGGTGCTGATATTGTTTCGATGCTACGATACGTGATTGAAGAAGAGCGCGACGCTTTTGTATTGAAGTGGTTATTTAAAAATGAAAAATTCAAAATGAAATTCATTGATAAATTAGACCATAATGATCCTGAAATTAGACAGTTATTAGAAAACAAGTATCAGGGTATACCAAGCAACAAAATATTGTGTCAACACGTCATTAAGGAAGTTGCAGAGCAACGCGTCAAGGAAGCAATGGATATCATTTCTGCATCAGAAACATTAATTACACAAGAAATGCGTATATTAAGAAACAAAATGCTTCGCAGGGAACTCGAAAAATTGTCACCGTCTGTGGACACTGTCGAGGCATTACTCAGCCAAGGCGCAGATGCAAATAGTAGTTATAATGGTACGCCGCTATTAATTTCTGCGGTTAAGGCAGGCCAAACCCAAATTGGGCGTTTATTGTTAGAGCATGGGGCGAATGTCAATGCTCATACACTCGATAATAAAACAACAGCACTGATACTTGCCGCAAAAAATGGGGATCTCACCATGGTAGAAATGTTAGTGCGTCAAGGTGCAAAATTAGAAGATAAAGATGCACAAAATAACACAGCACTGATGCAAGCAATCGCATGTAATCACCCTTCGGTCATCTCTTTTTTATCAGAACAAGCAAACCTTCAAGAAGAAACGCCAGACTCAGAGTCTCCCAACAGTGCGCCACAATAAGATAAAATAAAAGCAGTATTTCTACTGCTGCGTACTAATACTATTTCCAAAATCGGATACATGAATTGTCTAATGGATTGAATTAACGTTTCGTCTCTTTTAGTACAAATTGTGTACCGCAGTAAGGACAAGTTTCTTTTTTTGTTTTGTCGATGGGTAGATAGACCTTGGGTGTGCATTCCAAGTGCTCATATCGACGTTTGTTCGTGCTCAAGTCAAACGTGAACCTTTACGCCATCAATGCATGAAAAGCAGCTAGCACGTGCTGAGGTTGAATACTTGCCATACAAGCGGGTTGATACGGTGTCGGCCCTGTGTATGTGCATCGCGTACGCCCGCAGGGCGCACAAGCAGGGCTTTGAGCCGCGATATGCGCTTGTTTATACCCCACAGTACCACAGGTTTTGTAATCGCCCGGCCCGTATAAACAGACATTCGGAATATTCAATGCGGCAGCCATATGCGCCAAGCCTGTATCCAAACTGATGGCCGCAATGGCTCGCGCTAACACACTCGCCTTCTGCTGCAAAGTCAATGACGGGAGCAGATGAATCCGTGGATCTTGATGTTGGAGGCGCAAGGCACGTTCTTTTTCGGCTGGACTCCACCACGGTAATACAACTTCATATCCCGCACGAACCACATCCGTAATGACTTCTTGCCAACAATGTTCTGGCCAGAGTTTATTGGTCACGCTGGCAATCTGCGTAATAAAAACAAATTTTTCCGGCAAATGGAAATCTAATTCTGGCAGTAGATCGAGCCGAATCCCATAATCTGCAGGCGTCTGCGGCAGCGGATAATTCAAAAAAGCAGCCATCATTTGTCGTAGTCGATCGGTATGATTTTGCTCTCGATCAATAGCAATGGTTTTATGATATGCAAATTGCGCGCCATATTCGCGCACTGAACGGCCATCCAAGCCATATCGTTTGCCCTTTGCCAATAGACTGACCATGGCACTTTTCAAATTCGATTGCGCATCGATCACCATATCATACGATTCACCACGCAATTGTTTCAGAAAAGCGCCAACCTCACCGGTTTGAATCGCCTGTTTAATATTGTTTTTCCACCGGCGATAAGGCAAAGCAATAACCTTATCAATACTAGGATGCAAACTGGGGATCTCTTTGAAAGAGTCCTCTGCCACCCAGTCAAATCGAATCCCAGGAACGGCACGACTTGCATCCGTTAAGGCAGGCAACATCTGGACGAGATCTCCCATCG
>CAZBSX010000126.1:0-5198 GCA_964494305.1 uncultured Legionella sp.
TTCTCTTGTTGGAAATAATTTATTCATGAACGGTGTATGAAGTCACAAGGTACGCGCATCTATCGTAGGTTGGGCCTTGGCCCAACAACCGTGCTGCGTTGGGCCAAGGCCCAACCTACGTCGATTTACCCAGCGATAACTTGCTTGTTTGATAATGAAACAATATCATAGCACAAGAGAACAAAAACCCCCACCTACCCGATGGAAAACAAGAGCCCACTATGGAACATCGCCCACGCAAACGCTTTGGACAGAACTTTCTACAATCGTCTGCAATCATCGTTGCGATTATTCGACTGATTGAGCTTAAAACCGACGATCATGTGGTCGAAATTGGTCCCGGGCTAGGTGCATTAACCGCGCCTTTATTGCGGAATCTCACGGAACTGACTGCCATAGAAATTGATCGCGACCTCCATGCGCATTTGCGTGCACTTCCTTTCGCCGACACTCGCTTAAAATTGGTCGACGGCGATGCTTTATCCATTAATTATACTCAATTTGGCAAAGATCTACGCTTAATTGGAAATTTGCCGTATAATATATCCACACCGTTACTTCTTCATCTGCTCCATTTTTTAGGATCGATTCGGGATATGCATTTTATGTTACAAGCTGAAGTGGTGAATCGCCTGGCCGCGCCTCCTGGCTGTAAAGCATTTGGACGTTTGTCGGTCATGGCACAATATTATTGTGAAGTGGATAAATTATTGGACGTCCCACCTACGGCGTTCTATCCACAACCCAAAGTAGACTCTGCCATCGTCCGGCTCATCCCATATCAACACTCGCCTTACCCGGCCGTGGCTTGGTCTGATCTTGAAAAATTAGTCGCATGTGCTTTTGGCATGCGCCGCAAAACGTTAGCGAATAATTTAAAACCCTTGCTTTCGGCTGCGCAAATTGCAACCGTAGGCATCGATCCTGGGCTCCGCCCAGAACAACTTACCGTCATGCAATATGGATTGTTGACGCAACTTCTCTCACATCATACTGACACAGGAGTGCACTGATGTTTTACCGTGAAGAAAAAAAAGCGCCGTTGAAAAGACCGGCGATGCTTAAAAATTTAGACCCCATTGAATCGGCTGAAAACTTACTCAAAGATAAAAAACGCCAAGATTTGCTGCAACAAATCAAACACAAGCTTGCGTATCAATCATCCCATTATCAAAAATTAGCCGCGCCCCTGTGCACCAAACTGGCGCTCTATTATCAACTTTTACCCGAAACGTCGCTCTATTTTTCACACCGAGGCGGATTGTTAGATCGTGCGTTATCGCGTACCGAAGCAGCACTCAATCTGATGCGCCAACTTATGATTCGCGATGAGTCTGGGTTACCATCGGAAGATCAGAAACTGTGGTTGTATGCATTATATTCTGCCAGCTTGCTCCAGGGCATTGGTAAATTATACACAGAATATCAAATCAATATTTATAATGATGTCGGTAGCTTAGTGAAATTGTGGGAACCTTTACTCGAGGACATGCCCAGTGTGGGAGAGTATTATCGCCATCAATTTATTCGCGAAGATAGCGACAGCGAACTCCTACGTAAACATGTCACCATACTGTTGGCACAACAACTCATGCCCAAAGAGGGTTTCGCACTCCTAGCCGCGAACCCCGCCATTTTTAGAGCATGGCTAGCCCTGTTAGAAGAAGATCGCGATGGTGCCGGTTCCATGGGTGCAATTTTAGATCGCGCCAATGCCATCAGTATTCAAAAATATTTAAGTGATTATCTGGATAAACATGGTTATTTGCTGGAATTGGGCACCGGTCGAGTAGGGACCTTTTTGGATAATACCCCAGAAAATACGGTTGAACGCGAACGCGCCATCGGCGCTGAGTTTTTAATTTGGGTCAATGATGCTTTGGCTAACGGCAAATTTATTCTTAATCAATCGCCTCTTAACGCTGAAATCCTCCCCACAGGCGTCGTGTTGTCTGACAAAGTGTACGATATGTTTTTGCAAGAGCATCAAAAGCTCAAAAGCAAATTCATCATTCAACGTGCGGTGAACGCATGGAAAGCAAATTCGCGTTCTGAACAAGCTGCGGCTGAAGGTGAACAACAAATCTCGTCTAAAATTCATTTAGATAACGCCCTGTTACCGGAGTCGGTCAAAGTCTATAATGGAAAAACCGAGCATATCAGCACCGTGCGAACCCTAGATTTGGTCTATGACATGGAGGCGTATAGTCGCGAGTATGAACGCACGCCTGTTGCCTTGCACCAATTAGATTTAAATGGGCAATGGACTGCGGAAGAAGCACCCGCGCAACAACAACGTTTGGGACCAAGACCTGGTGGCTGATTACGCGATAGGTGATGTTCAAGGTTGTTTTGATTCCTTGCAAAGTTTGTTGGAGCGCATCCAATACAACGACCGCCAAGACCGGTTATGGTTTGTCGGAGATTTGGTCAATCGTGGCCCACAGTCTTTAGCCGTGCTGCGGTTTGTCAAAAATTTGGCAATCCCAGCCCAAGTATGTCTGGGCAACCATGATCTCCATTTACTCAGCATGGCTTTTACCGATCGTCGCGACCGATCGGATCTCGGTTTACAACAGGTATTACACGCTGAAGATTGCGAAGAATTATGTACTTGGCTCAGCCAACAATCTTTGCTCTGCTTTGATCCTGAATTAAATGTCGTCATGGTCCATGCAGGCATCGCACCGATATGGACATTTGAACAAGCGCGAGCGTATGCACACGAATTAGAAACGGTATTACGCGGCCCAGAACGCAACGACTTTTTACAGCACATGTACGGGAATAAACCCAACCTCTGGGCAGAAGACACCCAAGGAATCAGCCGATTACGGCTTATCTGTAATTATTTTACTCGGATGCGGTTTTGTTTTGCCGATGGCAGCCTTGATTTCGAGCAAGCAGGATCTCTTCATAGCGCACCGCCTGAGCTTTATCCCTGGTATGCAACGCCAAGTCGCCAAGAGATTCAAGCAGATATTGTATTCGGACACTGGGCCGCCTTGGCAGGGCAATGCGCTCACCCCCGAATTCATGCCATTGATACCGGTTGCGTTTGGGGCGCGACCTTAACTGCGCTGCGCCTGCAAGATAAGCAACGTATATCGGTACCATCAATGGAGTGCGGACAAACTCGAATCTGAACGAGCCCGCCCGAAAACCGATTCATCTGCCTATTGCGCCAACTACGTTGTCCGCTGACAAATTTTATCGGCTAAATAGCCAATTGCACCTGCATAATAAATTGAATTATTGTACCGCAAGATCATTTTGTAATTCGGATAAGCCAAAAACACCGGACCACCGTTGGGCTGGACGACACTCGCCTCTAAATCCGGATAAGGTAACGCACCACCATCTGTACGTCGCACACCCATAGCCGCCCATTCTCTGACCGGTTTTACAATCGATTTCCCTTCCAAACTCGGGTCAAAATGTGCCGGCAATGTCACCATAACCGCCCAGGGTTCCCCAGCATGCCATCCATTGATTTGCATGTAATTTGCAATAGAAGCAAACACATCCGGCTTTGATCTCCAAATGTCTTTGCGCCCATCACCATCATAATCGACGGCATAGCGGACCCAACTGGAGGGTAAAAATTGTGGTTGTCCGGATGCGCCGGCCCATTCGCCTTTAAAATCTTGCAGGCTCACGTGACCATCATTCAAAATATGCAACGCCAGAAACAATTCTTTGCGGAAAAACTCTTGACGCTTAGAATCATAGGCTAGGGTCGCCAAAGATTTGATCACTGGAAATGAGCCCATATAAGATCCATAACTGGTTTCCATTCCCCAAAACGACATCATAAAACAAGGATCGACATGATAGGCACGGCCAATTTCATCAGCCAATGCTTGATTTTTCTTATATTGACTACGACCGACAGTAATTCGATACGCGTCCACTCGTGACGACAAATATTTTTGATAAGTTAAGCGATGCTCAGGCTGCGAACGTGCAAGTCCTTTGACTTGTCGGCTGGGTTCGTGGATATCTGAAAACGCCAGATCAAAAACACTCGGGCGCACGCCTTCTTCCAAAGCTTGTTTACGGACATCCGCCACCCAAGAGGCCCAAGGTTGTTGTGCAAAACTGAGAAGAGGTAAACAAAGTAGAATACTGATTTGCAGCCCGTGCTGTATCATGTTGCGCATGCTCATATCCCATAAAATCACTTACATTTTATGATTCTACTCAATATCATGCGCTAATGCCATCGCTGCAACCGCCCACATCGCGCGCTTTATGGGCGAGATCCAAAAATTCGACTGCTAGCGGCAAAGCTATTCTGCAATATTATCTGGGTACAATCACTGCATTATTATAATATAAGGCAGGTCCTACATCAGCGGTAAACCTCGTAAGCTGTGATGGTCGACTCATCAGACACCAGAGTAAGCCACCCCCAAGACTACCCAAACCGAGATCAAGCACATGCTTAGCGGTAACGGCAGATACAGTTACAACACTACCATACGTTAAAAAAAGCCCTGCTGCGGCTAACACAGTGCCGACAATAACAAGCAGCAACCCTAGTTTGAACAGCACAGAGCGGGATTTTTCTGCGCCACCTATGATTGTTTGACGTTGGCTTTCAAACTCTGCTAGCGTGAGTTTT
Organism: uncultured Legionella sp.; assembly: GCA_964494305.1. Lineage (GTDB taxonomy): Bacteria > Pseudomonadota > Gammaproteobacteria > Legionellales > Legionellaceae. The sequence continues at coordinate 4,628 of CAZBSX010000126.1, forward strand.
CCATCTAAAGCATCTTCAAGTAAAAATAAAGTCTCTCGGACGGGCGCACGTCTTAACGGACTCTGTTCGTTAGAAGTACGGCCTTCGTTAGTCACTTCTCTTAGGTAGGTACAATGATCCAACAATTTTTGCAGCTCGGGACACATAAACTGGCTTGTCTCAATTTTTGCATATAATGTACCGAAATTATAGCGCATCAGTCGCAAGACCTCTGGCTCTATCCGTATACCGTTCTCTACGATGGGCTCATGCACGTTTTCTAATGCCGCATCCATAAATTGTTCTCCTGTAGGAAAAACTTTATCTCTGAAGGTCAAAATTATAGCATAAAGGCTCAAAAATAGTCAATAATGTAGGTTGGGCCTTGGCCCAACATAAGATTTAAAATTGTCTTCGAATCGCTTTTATTTCTTCAATAGCGCTTGTTGGGCCAAGGCCCAACCTACGTCGAATCATCTTGATTACCCATCGGTAAGCAAGGCCATTCCCACATCCAGCAGTTGCCCCTCTTGTTGTTGCGCAATCGAAGGCAGCCAATGCACAGACGTTCAGAAACACTGGCCAGGACGTT
>CAZBSX010000127.1:0-5185 GCA_964494305.1 uncultured Legionella sp.
TTGTATCTAATTTATAAACATCATGGTAACAATTAACCATTGTTTCAGCGAAACATGTTGGACACCCTTTACAGTAATCTTTTGAGTTAGCATAGACGCAGCTGAGCTTAAATCATAGTGATCGATAATTTTTTCACTATCCCAACCCCTATCTTTACATAATTGAGTCCAATTCGGCCCCTGATTAACAACGATGACTAAGTCTCGAAGCAAGTAAAGCGATACTTGCATTTTTTTGCAATATTCAGCACAGATTGAATTGATACTTGCCATTGCAATCATATCTTTCTTGATTAATCTCCATAATTCTTTAAACTGATTTTGACGGAACGCTTTTTTTTGTAGGCGCTCCATAGCCTCACTCAGAGATAAATTGCTCATGAGTTTACCATATTGAACCCCATCATTATCCAGAGCAATGGTCTCCACGTGCACATTCTTCATTGCGTCTATACTACTGATATCGTACGTATGCATGCGGTTGGCCTCGGGGTAATTCCCTCTTGGCCAACAGTATTTTCGCCAATCATTAAGACGGTTTTGAACGATTATCACTACGTTTAAACGTTTCAGTGCTTGTTTGACCTCTTGACCATAGTACGCATCATCAGGCTCAAAGGATTGTACAAGTGTTGTCACTTTACTTAACAGAACATCATACCGACGAGACAATTTTTGATATTCGTAATTTTCAAACATAGCTTCTCCTTAGCAATCTAACGATGTTTCCCGTTGAAATTCAGAAGTTAAAGCAGATTGAGTATTTATTGAAGAGATTTAGCATATAGCACACTTATTGTTCTTATTTGATGTTTCGTTCAGTTCTTCGCTAGTCAATGCTTTGCCAGTTTCACCTGCTTTACCAGATGTTTCGTTCAGTTCTTCGCTAGTCAATGCTTTGCCAGTTTCACTTGCTTTACCAAATGGGTTATTAAAATCAACTGGTTTATAAAAACTCTCATTTCTGCCAAAATTACCTCTGATTATTTTTCCCGGCAATAAGCGCTTCAGCTCGGGAGAAGCGGGTTTTATTATGCCCGGAATTGCTAAAGCAACAGCGTCTTCTGCAGAAAGATCCTGAAATCGGCCTCCTTTAATGTTGCGGTTGGCCCCCTGACTTAAAAAATATTGGACGATCTCGGTGTGACGATACAGTACAGCAAGAATTAAAGCATTATATATTCCTGCATAAACAGATAGAGGACAAGTACATGCATACATTGCATCTTTATAGAGTGTAGAAGCTTGTAATTGCACCGGAAGATCAATGAGCAGATCGATATTATACGAATGAGGCTCCATCGCGCGTATTTGCGCTAAATCACCGCATTCTACTAAGCGACATAGGGTTTTAGCAACGACAAGAGACGTCTGCATCTTATCGTACATAGTGTACCTTTGTCCGAGTGGTCTAACAAAATTGATAGTATTTTTGTGTAAGTTCTCTAAGGTATCTGAAATACGTCGCAATAAAATGTTGGTCCCCACCAATCCATCTTGAGAAAAAAGTATGGCCTCTCGTAAAGACATTGTGTTATCAATTTTTGCATCTAGTAATTCATCAATGCTTGCAAATGTATAGTATTCTGAATTATTGATATTCCGATATGTCTTGTTGATGGCTTCATGTAGCCTTAGTAAGGCATCCACAATGCGAGTCACGTGAGCCGTCAATAAATCAGCAATACTGATTTTTTGTTCTTCATGCGCAAGTTCTTGCAAATGATACACCGCCGGCATGACGCATTCATAGATTTGATTAAAGAAATATTTGGCTTTTTCGATATTATCTATTTTTGTTAATAAGTCTTGCAGCGAAACCCGGGTGACACCCTTTGTGGTAATCTTTTGAGTTAACATAGACGCAACAGAACTTAAATCATTGTGACCAATTAGTTTTTTACTATCCCAGCCTCTGTTCTCACATATTTGCACCCAATCCGGACCCCGATTAATAACTCGAACTAACTCCCCAAGTAAACCAAGAATATCACGTATTTTTTGGCAATGTTCACGCCAATTGGAATCTATACGTTCGAACCAAGCAATGTCTTGGATGATCGACTCTTGTAACCCTTTAAACATGTCATGACGTTTCACTCGTTTGCGTAAACGCGCCAATGCCTCATTGAAAGATAGGTTTGTTACCATTGTTTGTGTGTTACATAAAGAAGCCATTGTATGTACCTGTAGCGCTCCCATAGCATTTGTACTATTGATATCATAAGAATACATGAGTTGTACTGGGTACGAGCCCTTTGGCCAAAAGTATTTATCTGAACTCCCAGGATATTTTCGAACATGAATAACATCCTCTAAACGTTCTAATGCTTGCATGACTTCTTGGCCGTAATGTTGCTCATCAGGTGCAAAGGGCTGTATTTGTTTTTTCGCCATATCCGAAAGCCTGGCTAATCGCTTGCTGCACTCATACATTTCAAACATATAGCCTCCTCAGCAAGTCAACAGACTTCATGATATTTTTCGTAAATAATAATCCAGTGAATCATCAAGAGAACCCAGAGTAATCAGAAATTGACAAAAAGGCAGAAATCATATCATCAATTTAAGACAGAGTCAGTTATGCTTAATTTTTGTAAAGACCTTTCAAGCTTAAACCACATAACGCTGTATGTGTTGACTGAATGTCATCCTTGAAACCAGGGCGAGCGCCCTATATGACATGCCTATGCAATTCAATAATAAATCAATATGAATTAATTTAATGCAAAAATAGCATCTTCTACTATAATTAATCTAAAGGAATCAAAAAATCATAGTTTGGGAGATAATCATGCCAAGAAAAGGACATATTAGTAATCCGATACAATATATTAGTAATCCGAGACAATATCAAACTGAACACCCAGAAACCCAATTAGTTGAAGCAGCGCTATTCCTGGCGAAGGATATTAAAAATAAAAACGTATCAACCATTCAACACAATAAAGCTGCTAAAGCGATGGACTATCTTGATTCAGCTGTAGATCATGCTTTGCAATGGTATAACCAACATATGCAAGAAATTAATCGTAAAAATAAGATGAATCTGCCTGTAAATCAAAAATTAGTGAATGAGCTCGAATCGGTTAGAAACACTGTTGTGCAATTATTAACTGATCAAGCCGGTCCCGATTCTCAGCTGGGCCAATGGTTAAATCATGATAGAAATGCCAGCCAAAAATACCAATCACTCATGGCCGTCATGGGCACTCAGGTCAACACCACCTCTAGAGGCTTTGTCAGTCAAATCATACCACGCCGTCTAGCGAAAGCCTTGGGTGTGGAAAACAAACAACCCGCCGCCTCAAGTGTAGAAAAGTTTCAAGACTTCAAACAGCGAAGCGCTAAGAATAATACAGATCGTTTAAGTCAATCAACCACGTCTACTGACTCTGAATCCACAAACAATAGCCCCTCAAGACGATCGTCAAAATAATGAGCCAGAACTACGATGCTTAGACGGAGTGTTATGATTGGACCTATGCGCAGTCTGTAGCGTTATCCAGGTATTTTTGCTCTTATTTTGTACTATTATTCTTGAAAAACCCCTCAATTGATGATATAATGATCATCTTATGAAAATAAAAGACATTACATCAATTCTGGGCGTTACCTTCTTGACTGCCATTGCCTGGCACCTATGGAATAGTCAACCCGCCGCCCCAATTTTAACGAATAATAAGGCCTTTTCAGTCCTAGCGGGCTGGGAGCATGCCGACTTAAAACCGTCGTTAATCGCGTTTCGTAACTCCTGTAAGCTATTTTTAAAGCAAAACCCTGAACAAAGTGTCGGGAACGCGCATTTTTCTTTAAAAGCCAAAGATTGGCAACCTATCTGCCAAGCAGCAGGGAAAGTCAATACGTTCTCAAAATATCAAATTAGAGCATTCTTTCAAACTTGGTTTAAACCCGTTGCTGTAACCGGGAAACAACCTGCTCAAGGGACATTTACCGGGTATTATGCAGCTACGATCGATGGTAGTCGTTATCAAACCAGTAAATACTCAATTCCAATTCGCAGTATGTCAAAAAATGGCACAACCCTGGCATGGTTATCTTCGAGCAAAGATCAACGAACCTTAATCACTGAAGGTTCAGCCATCATCCGTTTCTCAAGTGGCGCTCAAAAAGCCATTGAATATGTCAAAGGGAGTGGGTCTAGTGCTTATTTTCAGGAAACTGAAGATCATCAGTTCCATGGTGCACAAGATGTGACGCTAACGCCTGGGTATTCAATGGCCGTGGACCGCCAATGGATCCCCTTGGGCACGCCCTTATGGCTAAATACTCACATTCGAGAAGACTTCTCAAAAAAAGCACAACCCTTCCGTCGTCTCATGGTTGCACAGGATATTGGAAGTGCAATTCACGGTGCGGTTCGGGGTGATATGTATTGGGGACCTGGCCACCAAGCCACTGCAGTTGCAAGCAATATTAAAACGCAAGGAACGTATTGGCTACTTTTGCCTAAAACTACAAAGGTATAAAATCGGCTATACAGAACTTACGAAAAAACGTGGTATGCTATGCTAAAATCTCTTTATCTTATGTTGGCACTGATGTTCAGTGCCTCCATCTTTGCGAATGTGCCCATGTATTCCGACCTGTTGCGTTTCAAAAAAGCGTATCCTGAATTCATTACCGCAGTAACAGAAGATCATATTGTTTGGATAGATGGCACCATAATGTCAGCCAAAGATACTGACCACCAAGGCCCGCAAGATCCCCTGACAAACCCCTCATTACTCGATCAAGTGCAAGGTATCCAATATGAGATAGGGATTCCTGCTGATCTTGATTCTTATACACCGCAAGGCGATCCAGGGCGGATTCGTTACGAACCGTTTTTTGTAAAAATGTATGGGGACAGTGAAAATGCCGTCAGAAACAATTTAGTCACGATCTATTGGATGGCAGGTGTATTTGGCAGTACTTATCCTTTAGACGTCACTCAAATCAATGGGGTAGATCAAAAATTACTGAAAATTTCGCATAAACTCGAACAATTAGTTCAGATCCATCCGGAATTTATCCCTTACTTGGAAAATATAGGCGGCACTTTTTCGTGGCGGACAATTGCCAATACTGATCGACTAAGCCCGCACAGTTTTGGGATGACTATTGATATTAACAGCGTTCTTTCGGATTATTGGCAATGGGATCTCAATAAAAACAAGCAGCC
>CAZBSX010000128.1:0-5157 GCA_964494305.1 uncultured Legionella sp.
CTTTGGTGTTGTGCTGTTCCGTAGCCTTTATGTGCTGCAAATCCGTATCCAGGATATAGGCTATCCATTTCGACCATTTCCGCATCACGATATACTTTCGCCAAAATCGACGCGGCGCTAATCTGATAAATCAAACTATCCCCTTTGACCACCGCTTGGCAAGTCATTTGCACGTTCGGGGTATATAAACCATCTACCCAAATGTGTGTTGGCAAAATCGGCAGTGCTTCAATCGCACGTTGCATGGCCAGCAAACTGGCGTGATGAATATTGAGTCGCTCAATGTCTTCCACTTCAGCGCGACCATAGGCATATGCTAAGGCATGCGTTTGAATGTGTTCGGCCAAAAGTTCACGCTTTTTCGGCGTCAAACATTTTGAATCTTTAATCCCCGCAATCGGAACATCTAAAATAACCGCGGCCGCAACGACTGGCCCCGCCAAGGGACCCCGCCCAACTTCATCGACTCCTGCGATCATAAATTGTCTATCCCTAACGCTTGTTCACGTCGATGAAAATACAAACAAATGCACACGCACACAAAATATAGCCCGCCAATCCAGCCTGCATATTGGGCAATCGCCATATTCCCATTCTGTTCGAATAAAACGTTAGCGATTTCGATGCCAAATGCCATAAAACACATCGCTATCATACTAATCAAAGCGGACGTTGTGCCTGTGCTGACTTGGGTAACGAATAAAATAAAGCGATTGAGCGAGGAGACCGCAAACCCATACCCCACACTGTAGATGAGTAACCCTGGCATCAATCCAAAGGGCTGAGGTCCATAATAATAGGGAAACAGCCACATCACCCATAATCCCAAACAGACAACAATACTACCCACCCAAGAAAGTTGCGACACTGAATAGCGGTGCGATAAATAAGACAGCAGCATATTTCCTAAAATAAAAGCGCCAAACACGGGGATTTGCCAAATCCCGTACATCACCAAAGACATATGCGCTTTACTGACCAAAATCACGGGCGATAACGCGATCCAAACCACGCATATGATACCCATCAAACCATAAGCAAGCGTTCCAAACACAAACACACGATGCTGGACTAAGGTTTTATAGTTGGCTAACACAGCGGGGAGTGAAATCGATGTACGTCTGATCATCTGTCCATCGTGCTTGATCTGCCCTACTGATTCAGGCATATAACGCCATAATCCCCAAAATGCGATGAGCGAAATCCCGCCTATCACGTAAAATACAGCATGCCAATTCGCATATTGTAAAAATACAGATCCTGCTAATGGTCCCAGTAACGGGGCCAAAATCGCTACATTCGCCATCACTGCAATTAATCGGATAGCATCTTGATCAGAAAATATTTCTTGTAATAACGCGTAGCCTACGACGCTGATATAACATAACCCCATGCCTTCTAAAAATCGTCCGAGCAAAAATTGATCGATGGTATAGACCCAGGGCAAGAGTAAGGTCACGAATGAAAACAAGGCGCTCCCAATCAACATCACAGGACGGCGACCATACCGATCCGAAATCGGTCCTAAAAATAACTGTAATGTGGCACCACCCAAAATATAGGCGGTTAACGAAGTCGCAATATTGGATTCATCTGCATGAAAATCCCGCACAACTGACAGCATGCCTGGCATAATCATGTCATTAGCGATATAAACTAAAAACTCATACAAAACAAAAAAACCCGAAAATAAGAGTGCTTGTTTACGCGTAATCGGGATGAGTGGTTGAATCATAAGATTCGCATGATCTTTATTGCTGATTAATTTGAATAGTGTACCGCTCAGATGGCTCTGCACACAAGAGCAAATCACTCTGCGCATACCCTGGAATTGCCATCAGGCAATCATTCACGTAAATTAATGGAATGTGCGCTCGTCGCCATGGCGGGATACGCCAATTTTGAAATAGTTTTTTCAAACATTGCGTTTGGCCATGCCAATGGAATGTTTCGCCGCCTTGACGACTTTTTAATTCGATACGACTGTGGCGAGGAATAGCAATACCATGTACGGGATCTAACACAGCAGTGACCACTCGGTCAGACCACGCGATTGACTGTGGAAAATTCAACCAAGTTTGGTGGTTCGGCGTGCTCAAATTCTCTTTAAACAGATAAAGTGTTTGCTGATAACGGCGCAAAGTCCACTCGCCCCATTGCATGCGTGGCATGGCATCGGGTCGTGCAAAAACCACAGAATTAAGGATTTGCTGCATACTAGCCGTTGATGGTGCAGACTGGAGGTGATGCTTCAACCATACGCGCAATACCTGCGTACATCGCTCGCGGTCCGTTAACAGTTGACTCGTTAATTCAAGCTCAGGGTTGTTCACGTCTGAACAATCCATTGCAATCCAAGCATCCAAATTTTTTTTGGCCTGTTGGCAATGTTGGGCACTGGTTGCGATCGTCGTAATCGCATTGGGCCATTTTTCCTTTAATAAAGGGAGAATTTTATGTCGCAAATAAGCGCGTGACCAATCACAAACAGCATTCATTTCATCTTCAATCCAATGCAATTCGTGTTGTTTGGCATATGCTTGTACGCTCGCGCGTGAGTCATGGAGTAAAGGCCGTAATAGTACGCCTTTGCCACAATCACGCTGCTCTGGCATAGCACACAAGCCATCCAGACCTGTTCCCCGCAGTAAATTCAAAAGCAGGGTCTCGGTTTGATCATTTTGCTGATGAGCCAGTAATAACGCATCGCCTCGTTCTAAGCGCTCAGTAAACACTGCATAACGCGCAATCCGGGCGCGTTCTTCAAGATTAGCCCCTTGCGCTAACGCAACATGAACCGTGTGACAAGGGATTCTGAGTTGCTGACTGTACGCTTGGCAGTGACTGGCCCAAGCATCAGCATTCGGACTTAAACCATGATGCACATGAATCGCCGTCAGTTTAGAGTGCAATTCAGGGCAGGCCGCCACCAATGCAAGCAACACCGTCGAATCAAGCCCACCACTATATCCAAGGTACAGATGGTTATACTGGCTTAGGCGATCGCGCCAACGAGGGTCTAAATTGACCAACTTAGTCACAAGCTCCCATCGCCATCCATTTTTGATAGCGGCGATTGAGTAATTCAGGGACAGACATTGCTTTTAATTGATAAATTTCATGCAACAACGAGTCTTTCAGCGTCGAGGCCATCAGCGGCAAATCTCGATGCGCACCGCCCAAGGGCTCAGGCAAAACAAGATCGATCAACCCATGCTCCAAAATTTGCTCAGCTGTAATCCCCATCGCCCGTGCAGCATCTGGGGCTTTGGCTGGATCTTTCCATAAAATCGACGCACAACCTTCAGGTGAAATCACCGAATAAATTGCGTATTGCAGCATGATGACGCGATCACCTACCCCAATTGCCAACGCACCGCCCGAGCCTGCTTCACCCGTGACGACACAAATAATAGGCGTTTCTAGCGTAGACATGACCTGCAAATTACGTGCAATCGCTTCGGATTGATTCCGTTCTTCGGCACCAATACCAGGGTAAGCACCTGCAGTATCGATAAACGTAATCAACGGTATTTTGAATTTTTCCGCTAATTGCATCAAACGTAATGCTTTACGGTATTCTTCGGGGCGCGCCATACCAAAGTTTCGGTATACTTTTTCTTTGGTCTTCTTTCCTTTTTGATGCCCGAGAATCATCACCGGTTCCCCATTCAGGCGGGCAAGACCGCCGATAATAGCCGGCGCTGAAGAATTATGTCGGTCACCATGGAGCTCATCAAAATCAGTAAAAATCAATTCGAGATAATCCGTAGTCTGCGGGCGCAACGGGTGGCGCGCCATTTGCGCGACTTGCCATGGCTCCAAACGCGCAAAAACATGTTCAGTCAATTCAATCGATTTGGTTTGCAAGCGAGCAATTTCCTCACTCAAATTCAGTTGGCTATCGCCTCCGCTCACCATCCGTAACGCTTCAATTTTTTGGTTTAATTCTTCAATTGGTTGTTCAAAATCTAGAAATTGCAGGCTCATCTATTATGCACCCATTTGTATGTAGGGCTAAAAAGTAGCATAATTGGCCAAACAAATCAAAACAGCTGTTGATCAGCATGACATTTTCTGTAAAACAGACTCATTTTTTACCCATTCCGGACTATGATTTTACCCTCCATCCCCAGAAAATTGATATTTGGGAGTATCCTCTTGCAGAGCTCTGGCCAGAAGCAGCGTCGTATTTAAATTCAGCCGAATTAGACCGCGCTAAACGGTATCATTTTGAACGTCATCGCCGACGGTTTACCATTGCGCGCGCCATGTTGCGTGTGATTTTAGCTCGATACTTGAGTCTTTCCCCTCAAGATTTGGCGTTTGCAACCAACTCATATGGAAAACCGTACCTTATTCATCCTACTGGCATCCAATTTAATTTGAGTCATTCTCACGATCTCGCCCTATTGGCAATCGGGCAAGATACACCTTTGGGCGTTGATATCGAATTTTTTTCGAGCCGACCGTTTGCGGGCATGAGCAAAATCATGTTTTCTCCCCAAGAAATTCAGAAATATGCACAAGTTCCAACGTCGATGCGCTCATTGAATTTTTTTCATATTTGGGCACAAAAAGAAGCGTTTATTAAAGCCTGCGGGATGGGCTTATCGTATCCGACTCAAACCTTCGATGTGCCCGTTTTTCCACCTACCAATCTAAACATTAAAGACACTCGTCATCACATGACATGGCATATGCACTCTTTTATGCCTAAAATTGCGTGTTGCGCCGCATTATGCCATGATCCAGCCATTCAAACTGTGCGATATCGGACCCTCACTAAGGCACATCATGTTTTTGCATGAAGATCTCATTCGTCAACATTTACAGCATGCAGGGTTTCATTATCCGGTCGGCTTACACGTATTAGCGACCGTGGATTCAACCAACCAATATCTAAAAGACTTACCCCCACACCATGCGGTCGAATTATGCTGCGCAGAAACCCAAACTCAAGGACGCGGTCGATTCCAACGGTCTTGGTTTTCTCCCGAAGCAGAAAATATTTATTGCTCCATCCGCTGGCAATTCTCAAACGCAATATCTCAATTATCACCTTTGAGTCTGGTGATCAGTATTGCAATCCTCCAAACCTTACAAACGCTGAACATTGCTGAAGGAATTGCCATCAAATGGCCAAATGATTTATTG
>CAZBSX010000129.1:0-5104 GCA_964494305.1 uncultured Legionella sp.
ATTTTTATATGTCTTATGATTATTTCAAACGCCTAACACTCGAAGTTCGTCGAATTCATCAGCTCGATTTTTAAGATGAGGATGCTCATCAGCATTCTCCCTACCCTATTTTTTACCGCCACACCATTCAAATCTAAAATATGCACTATAATGATACATAAGCACACAAAAAGGTGACATCATGAGCAATTATAGTCGATTTGGTATTTTGGTTTTAGGAAGCATATTGACGTGTAGTGCAGAAGCGTGGGTTGCCGCCGGCCGTGATGGCTACCATGGTGGTTATTATGGTGGGTATAATCACGGCTATTATTATGGGAATGGTTGGGCTGCTCATGGTGCCGTTATCGGTGTGCCCGAAGGTGCCTATTACGGCTATGGATGTGGTCTGGTTCAAACCTGTGGTGCTGCTGGATGTGTCAATCACCGCATTTGTGAATAAACTAAAGCCAGAATTTTTTCTTCTAACATTTTGGCTTGCTGAATTTGCGTAACACCATTGATCAAGATAGAAAAGACCAAGGTTTCTCCTTGCGCAGTGTGCATATAACCCGATAACGCAGAAATATCATGCATTGTACCGGTTTTTGCAAACACACGCTTTTCTAGATCTGTGCCTTTCATTCTACTTATAAGTGAGCCAGACACGCCCATGATGGGCAACGAATGGAGAAAGGGAGCGCGAATATCAGGATCTTGGTAAACATGACGCAACAAGGTCACAATATGAGAGGCAGAACTCATATCGTAGCGAGTCCCACTCCCATCTTTCAATTGAATATACGTCATGTCCATGTTCGCTTTTTGGCTTAAAATAGACTTCATCGCATACATCCCTTGTGTTGTACTTCCTTCATGGGTCAATTGATACCCCATTGTTTTCGTTAGACTATCCGCATAAAGATTATTAGAATTCTGCATCATCTCATCTACCAGTTGGCTTAACGGTGCAGAAAGATGTCGTATCAACACGGTTGCCGTATCAGGTGCTTTATCCGAAATGATGTCACCCATTAACCTCACATGATATTTTTCGAGGCCTTGGTGTAACACTTGTTTTGCCATTTGGAATGGATCAGTCACTGCAAAACTCAACGTTGTAGGATATTGTTCTCGTGCCAAACAGCCTGTCAAATGCAATGTATTGTGAGGTTGAACCTCAACGTCAAGTGTACAGTGCTCGGCAGCAGTTTCAGGATCAACTGCACGTATATCATTCACTAACGACAATATTGGATGTTCTTGCTGCGAAGCAAGAACAACCAATTGCCCGTTAGTTTTCGGGAAAGTCACTGCATAGTCCTCTTTATTTTCATTCAAAATCACTGCAGAACTCGGCGCAGCAAAATACCATCCGATATCATCATAAGAAATGCCGGGTAGGTAAAAAGGCGTTGGAAAGCGTGAAGCATCGATGATGAGATTACCTTCAATGGGACCAAGATGCTGTAGCATAGCGTGTACATCTTCCGATTTTAAATCAGGAGCACCACTAAATATCACATAGCGATCAGGCCCTTGTTGCGACAACACAGTCTCATAACGATAATTCAAACCCAAACCATACAAAGCCGCAGCTGCAGTGTACAGCTTTGTATTACTCGCTGGACAAAGTAGTGTCTCGGCATGATGGGCATACACCGGTGAGCCATCCAAATTTTGAATGAGTACCCCGACTGTAGCATCTGGCAATGTAGCTTGAATGAGCTCATCCAGTTTTTGAGCCAAATCTTCAGCATACGTTGCGGTATTACTGAGTAACAACAACCCCGTCAGCAAATGTGTTAGTGTACGTTTCATAGCATTCCACAATTAAGTTTTATTCAGAGAATTCATATCGATGACGAAACGATACTTCACATCGCCAGCCAAGATCCGAGTATAAGCCTCATTAATAAATTGAATTGAAATCAATTCTATGTCACTGGTAATCTGATGTTTTCCACAATAATCAAGCATCTCTTGCGTTTCAGCAATCCCACCAATCAAAGAACCAGAGAGATTTTTGCGTCCCTGCACCAAACCAAAGGGTGAGACTTGAATCGGCTCTGAAGGGAGACCTACCATACATAAGGTTTTTTCTGGTTTTAATAAATCCAAGTAATGGTCTAACGAATGCGGTGCCGCAACTGTATCTAAAATAAAATCGAAGCTCGCATGATGTTGCACCAATTCCTGTGGTCGTGTCGATAATATTACTTCGTGCGCACCTAATCGGAGTGCATCGGTTTTTTTATGTTCAGACGTAGTGAGTACCACAACATGAGCACCCATTGCACGAGCAAATTTCACTGCCATATGCCCTAATCCACCCAATCCAATAATTCCCACTTTATCATTGTTACCAAGACCCCAATGCTTCAGAGGAGAATAAGTGGTTATCCCTGCGCATAGTAGCGGTGCAACCTCCGCGAGATCTAAATCGGGTGGAATCTGTAAAACAAATTTTTCCTTGACCACGATCCGATCTGAATACCCACCTTTTGTAATATCGTCATCAATATCTACGCTATTATAGGTAAAAATTGCGCCACGACTACAAAACTGCTCTAAATCTGCATGGCACGCCGTACATTCCCCACACGATCCCACCATGCACCCGACACCAACCACATCCCCTGGTTGGTAACCAGTGACTCCTGAACCCACTTTTTCGACCTTCCCTACAATTTCATGGCCAGGAACCAAAGGATACACTGCACCCTGCCATTCATTGCGTACCGAATGAATATCAGAATGACATACGCCACAATATAGAATTTTGATTTGCACATCATCGGCACGCAACGCTCGCCGTTCAAATTCATAATATTTTAGAGGGGTATCGGCAGAAAATCCGGCATAGCTTTTTACTTTAAACACGGTGGTACTCCTCATTCATTCCCTGGTAATTACCTGAATTGAGATATCATATGCCATTTATTTGATCAAGTCTAAGATCACACTAATCATGACACAAACCATCAATGCCATCACCGGTCTTCGCAATACCAACCATCGAGCATCCTGCACACCATGTTGCGCAAATGCAAATAACGATTGCTTTTTTTGCTGCTCGGTATCTTTGACTCGTTGTTGTTTAGCATCAATAATAGCACCATTACGCGTAATCCTTAAGATCTCATCTGGCGAATCAAAATAATACGCGCCATAATCAAACAATACTTGCTCGCCAACGGCGATAGTTCTAGCGGCAACAAATGCGATATACCGATTACCATAAAAAAAATGTTTTTCACTCACCACATTGGCGGTTAAGAATTTGGACCGCGTCGGATTCTGTGTTTCCGGGCTAGGTGCGTGATTGATAAAACGTGATAAATTGCCATAATGCATTGCATCAAGCACCAAATGTAACCCCATATTTTCCTGCGGCAGATAAGCGTAATTTTTTACTATCGGTTCATTTGCGCTAAATTTGCCACAATATTGCGCGATAAAGTCTCCTTTTTCAATTTGAGTACGCGCAAACACGCCGAAGCCCATCGTTTGCCCCAGATAACGTAATTCATACTGATCTAAACACACTTGGTGTGTCGGGCATTGCAGAATGGATAAAGCAGGTTGATATAAAGCATCACCATCCATCATCTCAGGTAAATCAGTAATGGTCAGAATTTTGTCTAACAGGATACGATTACTATATTGAAACGGATGGCCTCGTAAGCTTAAAATCAAAAGATTTAATTGGTTCGAAGATAACCGTTTCTTAGCGATTTGTTGCGGGTGACATGAAAAATAAATCTCGTAAACTTCCTGTTCAGCTTGGTATTGTGCCGTGGGTTTGACATGCACTTGGCAGCCGGCAGGATTATCCATACTGAGTAATTTGGCATAAAAATACCGCAACGCCAACGCCAATTCATCCATATTTTGATAAACATAGGTCTCTAGCGTACCACTCTTTTGAAATGGGATAGATTCACTCAGGAGTGGATGAATAAATGCGAGACGCGTCATCAGGTCTTGTTTAGAAACAATCTGCTCATTGTCCGTCGTAAACTGCCCCGTACGTAGATCAAAACGAATTTTTTTCGTCTCAGAGTCTAAATTATGATTAGATAAGGATAAAAAAGCCATACCGTCCCTACACGCCACAGCGCTCTCGAATCCCCGCGGCTTGACCACGGGGGGCCCATAAAGCACACCATTTTAATTGACTGAAGTTTTGTCCAAACTCCACCCATTGCTTAAAGATGCCGTATCGTCTGTCTGGGTATTTCTAGCATGTGCGTACAGGCTATACCCCATTGCGAGCATAGCAGAAACAACACCGGCCGTGCCCACCCATGCTAACCCGGAACTACCTGTCGCCAATACCAAAGCAGCCCAACTTAAGAAAAAAATAACAATACTTAGTATACTAGCACGCGTTTGTGATGCCCCCCATGCGATCAACAGCGCAGCCGAAACAGGCCACCTCCTGGGCGGCGCAGACCGATCGTCTATCCATGATCTGGAATGCACTCCAGCCGCTATGCCCAACGACTCTGAGTCTTGAGCAGTATCTGCCATTTGAGGAAATTTCAAATCTTTTACTCTCTCAGCTTCCTGCATCCTATCCCTTGATATGCGCTCGATTCATCTCTTATATGTCTCTAATAATGCCTGCACCGCATGATTTGATCAATACGGTCTCTCAACTCAAGAGGCACCCGCTTAGAATGTCATTAATGTCAAAATATATACAAATCGACTTATTTTTGGTATAATATATGTACAATTTACACATATTTTGAACTTATGAACAATGCTCAGTGTCAACAGACGCTCTCCCTACCTCAACTGACCATTATCGGCTTAGGTCCAGGCGGGCTCAGTGCTGCCATTGAAGCAGCAAAATTGAGTTTACGCGTTGTGGCATTTACTAAACCACAATATTATCGTGGTCAGCGTTTTAAAGTAAACGCCAGTACCAGGGGGTTTTTAGATAGCCTTGAAGATCCTAACGATCCACAAGATATACTATTTTTCGAAAAAATGATCGATGATGATTCGATCCAAGTCAAAGACTTAGAAAAATTTTTACATCGAAAATTAGCGCTTTACTCAGATTTGGTCCGTATCATCACCATAGATGATTCTAATCCAATTACGGAAATTC
>CAZBSX010000130.1:0-5099 GCA_964494305.1 uncultured Legionella sp.
AGTGACCACAGCGCGCAGTTTGATTTCTTTATTGTTACGCATAATCGTCAGCGTTGCTTCGCTACCGACCCGCAGTAAACTGACGACTGCTTTCACTTGCGAGGCTTGCGTAATTTTAGTGCCATTGATTTCAGTGATGATATCTCCAGCTTTAATGCCAGCAAGCTCGGCAGGGGAGCCTTGGTTCACCTGAGCGACTAATGCGCCTTGAGTATGATCATTGTATCCCATCGCTTGGGCCAATTCTGGGGTCAAATGTTGGACAAAAATACCCATTAAGCCACGATGGACCGAACCATATTTGATGATTTGCTGAGCCACATCTCTGGCCATATTGATCGGGATCGCGAAACCAATCCCAATATTGCCACCATAGAGAGAGAGGATAGCGGTGTTGATACCTACCAATTCGCCTTTGACATTGACTAAGGCACCACCGGAATTCCCGGGATTAATCGCAGCATCGGTTTGAATGAAATTTTCTACGCCTTCAATATTGAGATCGGAGCGCTTCATGGCCGAAATAATGCCAAACGTAGCAGATTGGCTGTTTCCGAAACTATTTAATCCAAAAGGGTTGCCAATGGCGACCACAAAATCACCCACTTCGCTTTTATCGGAATCACCCAAAGTCAATGATTTGAGATTTTTGGCATCGATTTTTAAGACCGCAATGTCGGTTTCACTATCACTACCAACCAGTTTGGCTTTCAGACGCCGGCCGTCATTCAGGGTTACGGTAATAATTTGTGCATTACGAATGACATGGTCATTGGTGAGAATAATGCCTTGGCGCGGATCAACGATAACCCCAGAGCCAATACTTTGAAATTTACGGGGTTTTTCCGGCATAGATGGTGACATCGGTTTTTCTTGGTTTTCATCGTCCGGCGCGGGAGAGGGGGTCGAGGGCGCGATCCCTTGTACTGCTACGTTTACAATGGCAGGCATCGCTTGTTTTAAAACTGGCGCTAACGTCGGTAGTGCGGGCACATCGGTGGCTTGTGCGGTGGGTAAGCCGAAGCAGAACGATAGGGCCCAGAGGGTTAGACCAAGTTTTTTTGTCATCATCTCATTCCTGAAACCAGATTAATGTAGCTATTCTACCGGTTTGTGCTGCACGGCGATAGGAGTAATATTGAGAATTTTCTTCAAATGTACATGCATGAGAAGGATAGACTGCGCTAAGTCCAAGTTCGTTTAGAATTAAAGTCGCCATTTTAGGCAGATCAGCATACCATTGTTGGTCAATTCGAGTAAACGCTTGTGGAGCAAACGGATATTGGGTGACAAATTGATCGAGTACTTCTGCGCCAGTTTCATAACAACGCCCGCAAATGGCAGGGCCAATCCAAGCCATGCATTGTTGCATCGGGTTCTGCATTAAGGTCGTGGTGTTATCTAAGATACCTTGCGCCAATCCGCGCCAACCCGCATGAATGGCCGCGATTTCAGTCCCTTGTTGGTCACAGAGCACGATAGGGAGACAGTCTGCCGTCATGATGGCTAATACGTGCTCAGGTTGTCGTGTGATGGCAGCATCTGCATCGCGGCTGACTTCTGGCGTCTCTACCAGCACACAACGTGTACTATGGGTTTGGTTGAGCCAAATAGGTTCGCTGGGTAAGCGCAGCGTGTCTCGTAATATACTGCGATTAGTTGCAACATGGACTGCATCATCGCCAACATGTGCGCCTAGATTGAACGCCGCAAAATCAGCTTGACTGACGCCGCCATCTCGCGTTGTTGTCACTGCGCGAATATTGGGTGGTGCTGCCCATTGCGCTTCTAGTCGTTTCATAGAGATCCGTAGGTTGGGCCTTGGCCCAACGCGTTGGTTAGATGTTGTTGGGCCAAGGCCCAACCTACGTTCGTAATCCAGATTCTTGCTTAATAAACTCGAGTAATTCTTGCAAATCATACGGGATGGGTGCGGTAAAGGTCAATGGCGTTTGGAGAATAGGGTGGTTGAAACTGAGTGTCTGTGCATGGAGCGCTTGGCGCGGAAATTCACTTAACGTTTGACGTAATTCAGTACTCATTCCTGCTTTGAAACACGCACGACTGCGGTAGACGGGGTCGCCAACAATCGGATGATTGATGTGGGCCATGTGTACGCGAATTTGGTGAGTGCGTCCTGTGTGGAGGGTCACCTGGAGTAAACTGACATAATGATATTTCTTGAGCACCGTAAACGACGTAATGGCGGGTTTACCAAATGGGAGGACTGCCATTTTTAATCGATTACGCGGATCACGTCCAAAACCCGTCTCAATGGTTTTACCGGCGATGAGATGCCCGTAAACCAAGGCCAAATATTGGCGGTGGATGGTTCGTTCCTGCATTTGGCGAATCAAATGCGTATGCGCAGCCAAGGATTTGGCAACCACCATAATGCCAGACGTATCTTTGTCTAAACGATGGACAATTCCAGCTCGAGGCAAATCTTGTAGTGACGGATGGTGATGTAATAAGGCATTCAATAGGGTGCCATTTCGGTTTCCCGCACCAGGATGCACAATCAGGCCGGCAGGTTTATTGAGGACAAGAATATGCTCGTCTTCAAATAACATATCTAATGGTAAATCTTCGGCTTGATGAGGCAAAATAGTAGATTCAGCGGGCAGATCAAAACGGACAGTCTCTCCGCCCTCGACTTTATCATTCAATTTGCAGATGCGCTGATCCACCGTGATGCAGCCGGATTTCAGCCAAGCACCCAATTTAGAGCGTGACCAATCAGGGCACAATTGAGCGAGTACGCGGTCGATCCTTTGCCCAGCAAATTCGGGCGGAATGATCAGGCTATTTGGGTGGGTAGACATATTAATTAGCTGGTTCAACGATGCGCCCGCGCAAAGAATTGGGTTGCGTGTCAGTAATGAGCATATCAATAAATTGGCCAACTAATGTTTGGGGTCCGGCAAAATTGATCACACGATTGCACTCTGTTCGACCCGCGAGTTCAGTCTCGGATTTTTTCGAAGTGCCGGTGACCAAAATGCGTTGCGTGGTCCCAATTAAGGCTTGACTATAGCGTGTCGCTTGAATGCCAAGTCGTTCTTGCAAAATGCGTAATCGTTGTTTTTTGATGTCCATTGGGGTTGGATCGGGTAAATTAGCTGCAGGTGTCCCAGGCCGTGGACTGAAAATAAAACTAAATGAGGTATCAAAGCCAATCTCATGCACCAAATCCATCGTATCCTGAAAGTCTTGATCCGTTTCTCCAGGAAAGCCTACGATGATATCCGTAGACAAACGGATATCAGGCCGGACTTTACGTAATTTGCGAATTTTAGATTTGAATTCCAATGCCGTATAACCGCGTTTCATCAAAGCCAAGATGCGATCGGAACCCGACTGTACGGGCAAATGTAAATGATTCGCTAAAATTGGGACTTCAGCAAACGCCGAAATCAAATTGTCCGAAAACGCCAATGGATGGGAGGTCGTAAAGCGAATGCGACCCAAACCCTCTAAAGCGGATAAATATTGAATCAATAGGGCCAAATCGGCAGTCTCTCCGGATTCCATTTTGCCGCGGTAATCATTCACATTTTGACCTAAAAGATTGATCTCACGCACACCTTGCTGGGCTAATTGATAACACTCGGCCAAAACATCATCAAAAGGACGGCTGATTTCTTCTCCACGGGTATAAGGTACAACGCAGTAACTGCAATATTTACTGCAGCCTTCCATAATCGACACAAATGCAATTGGGCCATCGGCGCGGGGCGCGGGGAGATGGTCAAATTTCTCGATTTCAGGAAAGCTCACATCAACGACAGGTTTGTTGTTTGCGATGCGTTCACTTAATAACGCAGGTAAGCGGTGTAATGTTTGTGGACCAAAGATCATATCGACATAGGGCGCGCGTTTCAGAATATCGCCACCTTCTTGACTCGCGACACAGCCACCGACACCAATGATCACATGCGGATGCTTTTTTTTATGCTCGCGCCATTGACCGAGTTGAGAAAACACTTTCTCTTGCGCTTTGTCACGAATCGAGCAGGTATTCAATAGAATCACATCAGCATCATCTACAGAATCAGTCGTTTCTAAGCCATGCGATTTTGCTAAGACATCCGCCATTTTAGATGAATCATACACATTCATTTGGCAGCCGTTCGTTTTAATATAGAGTTTTTTCATCATCTGATCACTCATTTTACTGCAGGTTTACAGTGGGTTTCTCGAATCAGAGGCAGTAGGATCAAGGCAACGAACATGCCTATGGGTAATACAGCCAATGCCATTTGATAATTTGCTACGGTATAAACGCGCACGCCATGCGATAGATGCCCAGACCACAAACCATCTAAAATAAATCCGACTGCAGGCTGCACGATTGCAATTCCGACCATATTCATCATATTCATGAAGCTCAAAGCGGTAGCAACGTATTTTTGATTGCAGACTTCTTTGGCCAAAGCAAACGCTGGTAAAAACCCAGCTGAAAAAATACCAAAGGTGAATAATAAGATTTGTAAGAGAAATTTGCTGTGAATCGAACCGAAAATAATGCATGAACTGGTGAGTAACGCGCCAGTACAGCCGATATATAAAGGCGGTTTACGTAGACCGATTTTATTCGAAAAAATACCCCATACTGGACCGGCTACCGCCCATCCAAACAGGACCAGCGAAATATAATTGGCAGCCACTGCTTTGGATACATGCATACTCAGCATTAAAAACGGTACTCCCCACAACCCACAAATCACGGGTGTGGCGGTATACATCAAACACCCATAGAATGCGACTAACCATAATTGTTTATTACGCAATAAAATCAATAATCGCTGTCCCAAACTGCCTTCTTCTTTGAGCTCTTCAGGTGCAGATTGATGCACGTGTTCGTCGTGATCTTTGGTGAATGTAAAGATTAATAGGGCAACGATGAGACCAACGCACCCCATGATCAGCATGCTATGGCGCCAACCATACTGATCAATCAAGATCGCAAGTGGGGCTTCACCAAAAATGGCACCCAACATCCCTAAAGTCACCATCATACCAGTCAGAAAAGCAAAGCGATTGGCTGGAAACCAGGATGAGGCTAATTTTAAAGTGCCTACGACTGCGAACGCTGA
>CAZBSX010000131.1:0-5098 GCA_964494305.1 uncultured Legionella sp.
GGAGCAGCTGCCTCGCTCAAATAGTTCATTTTTGCGAGCTCTTTATCGATTGATTGCACTGATCAGGGGTAGACCGAGTGCTCGAGATGCGATCTCTAAAACATCTGATGATGCTGAGTCTGAGACGACTGATGATGCTGCATCTGATACAACGATAAGTGAGCCTACATCTCGCCCGAAGAAGAAATAGCTAGCGAATCATGCTTTCAATTATCGCACCACCTAAGCACTGATTTTGATGATAGAACACGACAGATTGTCCTGGTGTGATTGCGCGCATGGGTGAGGAAAACATTACATAATGTGAGGCGTCTTGCATGGGTGAAATGAGGCAGGGTTGTTCGGTTTGACGATACCGTGTTTTGGCGTAGCACGTGAAGGGAAGTTCTGGTGGTTCTTCGAGTAACCAATGAATCGATCCGCATTGTAACCCTTGAGCGTACAGCATCGGATGTTGATGTCCTTGTGCAACAATCAACACATTGTGAACAAGATCTTTATCCACCACATACCAAGGCTCATTCTGACTAGATTTTACTCCACCAATCCCCAGTCCTTGACGCTGCCCCATCGTATAAAACATCAAACCATCATGGTGACCAATCACTTGACCTGCAGTGTTTTTAATCTCTCCAGGCTGAGCCAGTAGATACTCATTTAAAAATGCTTTAAACCGGCGTTCTCCAATAAAACATATCCCAGTCGAATCTTTTTTATCATGAGTGATCAACCCTTGCTCCAGAGCAATAGCGCGGATATCTGCTTTCAAATAGTCACCAATGGGGAATAAAGTTTTGGCCAAAGCTTCTGGTGCAATTGCATGCAGAAAATACGTTTGATCTTTGTCACGATCTTTGGCTTTGTATAACAAACCTAGATTGCCAGTAGATTTGACGCGCGCATAATGCCCAGTTGCGATATAATCAGCACCTAAATGTAAGGCGTGGTCGAGAAAGGCTTTAAATTTGATTTCTTTATTGCATAAAATATCAGGATTGGGTGTGCGTCCGTATTGATATTCTTCAAGAAAATGGGTAAAAACCCGGTCCCAGTATTGCGTGGAAAAATTGACGGTATGCAAGGGAATCTGGATTCGGTCACAAACAGCTTGCGCATCAGCTAAATCTTGGGCTGCAGCGCAATATTCATTGGTATCGTCTTGTTCCCAGTTTTTCATAAACAAGCCTTCGACCTCATAGCCAGCTTGTTTAAGTAAATAAGCGGCAACTGAAGAGTCGACACCTCCGGACATTCCGACAATCACTTTTTGGTTCAAGATGATATGCTCTTAACAAAAAGGCACATTTTACGCTATACTGTGCCTTGATTCAATTTTGGCTCACGTCTCATGCTTCGATCATTGAAAGTGTTAAGTAAACAAGACTCACCCATCCAGCTGACCTTAGACCTAGAGCAACGGTTGCCTTATTATATTCAAGGACCTTGTCAGGTGGTTTGTGATGTGGCGGTCCGTCGAGAGTCTAGATACTATGTGTTGCGACTCAAGGTTCAGGGTGAATTGGTTCTCAATTGTCAACGTTGTTTACACGAGTTTACCTACCCTTATGAGCAGATGAGCGAAATTGCCTTATGCCCAACGGAAGACATCGCCACGCAACTGATGAACACCATGGATTGCATGGTCCATGCTGAAGATGACCTGGATTTGACTGCAATTGTTACGGATGAGCTTCACTTGTTTTGCCCTGAAAAACACAGTGATCCGCGGGACTGCGTCGCATTCCCTGCAAATTAAAACAGTGTGTTCTGCACGAAATACTTGGAATATTAGCAAAAAGTCGGTAAAATTCACCCCCAACGGTAACAAATTGGTTAGGAGTAATACAAATGGCAGTTCAACAGAATAAAAAATCGCGTTCACGTCGTGATATGCGTCGTTCGCATGATGCGCTTTCATTGCCTACATTGTCGGTAAATGCGACAACAGGTGAAACCCACTTGCGTCATCATCTCACGCCAGACGGCTATACGCATGATGGCCGTAAAGTTATTGATACCGGAACTGTCTACGAAGAACAAGAGTAATTTTCTTGAATACAGTTACGATAGCGATTGATGCCATGGGCGGCGATCATGGTTTGACTGTGGTCATACCAGCTGCAGTCCGTGCTGTTCGCCAAAATTCGAATTTACATTTGATTTTGGTGGGCGATCAGCGTCGAATTACGGCAAGTTTGCAGAAAGCGGGGCATTCATTATCTGCATTGCCGCAAATTTCGCTGGAACATGCACCTGAAACGGTGAGCATGGATGAGTTGCCTTCTCACGCTTTACGTAATAAAAAACTTTCCTCAATGCGAATTGCCATCAATTTGGTCAGAGACGGGCGTGCACAAGCTTGTGTAAGTGCAGGAAATACCGGCGCATTAATGGCGACAGCACGTTTTGTATTGAAGACGCTTCCTGGAATTGATCGCCCGGCGATCATTGCAGAATTGCCGACTGTTCAAGGTCGTACCCGAGTGATCGACTTGGGGGCTAATGTGGATTCGTGCGCCGAGCATTTGTTTCAGTTTGCAGTTATGGGATCAGCACTGATTCAAGCATTGGATCAAAAAACGAAACCTAAAATTGCGTTATTAAATATCGGTGTGGAAGAAATCAAAGGTAATGATCAAGTGAAACGTACAGCGCATATGCTGTCCGAATGCCAATTATTGAATTATGTCGGCTATGTAGAAGGCAACCATTTTTATTCAGGTGATGTAGATTTGGTGGTATGCGATGGGTTTGTCGGAAATGTCGCATTGAAAGCCAGTGAAGGACTAGCTCATTTAATGATGACGGTGCTCAAAGAGTCGTTTGCTCGCTATTGGTGGTCACGAATCGTCGGTTTATTTGCAAAACCTGCTTTATCACATTTGCGTAACCGAATGGACCCTGCGCGTTATAATGGCGCAAGTTTGTTAGGGCTAAATGGAATCGTTGTCAAAAGTCACGGCGGTGCGAACGCGATTGCATTTCAATTCGCAATCGAAGAAGCGATGTTGCAAGTCAAATCTAACGTGGTGAATTTGGTACGTGATCAGCTCACGGATTTTATTAATCAAGGTTTGTTGCTCTAGGAATCAACCATGACTCATTATGCGGTCGTTTTTCCAGGACAAGGTTCGCAATCTGTTGGTATGCTAACCGATTTGGCTGTGAGCTATCCTGCCATCGAAGAAACGTTTTCACAGGTTTCAGAACATGTACATTATGATGTATGGCGCATGGCGCAACATGGACCGGAAGAAGCACTCAATCAGACTGAGCATACACAAGTTGTGATGTTGGCGGCAGATGTCGCGTTATACCGCGTCTTACAACAACACCAAGCGACGATCCCTGATATGATGGCAGGACATAGCTTGGGTGAATACGCAGCTTTGGTGTGTGCTGATGCGTTATCCTTGGAAGATGCTGCTCAATTAGTCCAAACACGTGGTCGCCTGATGCAAGAAACGATTCCTTTCGGTACAGGTGCTATGGCAGCCATTGTGGGCTTGACGGATGACCAAGTTCAAGAGATTTGCATGCAAAGCACGCACGGCACTGAACAAGTGAGTCCAGCAAATTACAATGCTATCGGTCAAGTCGTGATTGCCGGCCATCATGCAGCGGTGATGCGTGCAATTGGTTTGGCAGAGTCAGCGCAAGCACGTTTGGCGAAGCTTATTCCAGTTTCTGTGCCATGTCATTGTGCTTTACTCAAACCAGCAGCAGATAAATTTGCAGCGGCGCTCATGCATGCGACACTCAATATTCCGCATGGTGTAGTGATTTCCAATGTTGATTTGAGTGTCTATCGTTCAGTGGACCAAATTCGTTCGCTATTGCAACAACAACTTTACTCACCAGTGCGCTGGGTAGAAACGGTTCAAATGATGCAAAAACATGGCGTAGATACTATCGTAGAATGTGGTCCAGGCAAAGTATTGAGTGGCTTAATTAAGCGGATTGACAAATCTATCCAAGTAACACCAATACAAGATATTTTATTACAACACGTGGCGTAAGGATAGTGATGAATCTAACAGATAAAGTAGCTTTAGTGACTGGTGCAAGCCGTGGGATTGGCCAATCAATCACTCAAAGCCTTGCAAGCAAAGGTGCTTATGTTATTGGTACTGCAACTACAGCTGCGGGTGCAGAAGCGATTACAACGATGTTGGCAACGCATCAATTACAAGGCGAAGGCATGGTTTTAGATGTGACGCAGCAAGATTCCGTTGATCATGTATTGGCATTTTTGGCTGATCAGGACAAAAATCCAGCAATTTTAGTGAATAACGCAGGTATTACTGCCGATAATTTATTGCTACGCATGACAGATGATGAATGGTTTCGCGTGATTGAAACGAATTTAAGCGCCGTCTACCGGATGAGCAAAGCATGTTTGAAGTCGATGTTTCGTTCGCGTTGGGGTAGAATTATTAATATCGGTTCTGTAGTAGGGTCGTGCGGCAATCCAGGCCAAACCAATTATACTGCAGCAAAAGCAGGCGTAGAGGGCTTTTCGCGCTCTCTGGCTGCTGAAATGGCAGGACGAGGTATTACAGTCAATGTGGTAGCACCCGGTTTTATTGATACTGAAATGACGGCCGTTTTACCTGATTTTGTTAAAGAAGAAATGTTGAAACGTATTCCTATGAAGCGTTTGGGGCAAGCTTCAGATGTAGCAGATGTCGTTGCATTTTTAGCATCAAATGCAGCGTCATACGTCACAGGAGAAACCATTCATGTGAATGGTGGCATGTATATGGATTAAGTCATGTACCTATTCAATCCGTTGCTCGCCATTGTGATGAATAGATACTAAGTTATTCCCAATACTTGTGATCTGAGAATGGAGAGCGGTATACTGCTCACTAGTTTTTTAAACCGAAGAGGATAAGCACAATATGAGTACAGTACAAGAACGAGTTCGAAAAATTGTTGTTGAACAATTAGGGATTAAAGAAGAAGAATTGAGCAACGATGCTTCGTTTGTCGATGATTTGGGTGCTGATTCTTTGGATACCGTTGAATTGGTTATGGCGCTTGAAGAAGAATTTGAAACTGAAAGTCCTGATGAAAAAGCCGAGAAAATTACAAC
>CAZBSX010000132.1:0-3580 GCA_964494305.1 uncultured Legionella sp.
GAAGTGAATGCTCACATTATTTTTCAATCCTTTTCTGACAGCAGTTCTTACTCGATTTTGATGGTAGGATGCAATTAAATCATCTACATTTAAATCAATCCAAACCGTTTTCCGATTGAATACAACCTCACCTTGATAATATCTCCAATTTTCTAGCAAAGGGTGAAATCTAATAAATTCAGCCAAGACATTTTGAGACTGACAGTAGGACAGATATTCTCGCCACGCACAGTCCAGAAAGTCTTTATTTTCAGTCGTGGCCACTGGGCCGCCATATCCATAGGGAGATTGGATGTCATAATAATGCGTATTGTTTATTCTAGCGAGATGAAATGCGTGATAATACAATTCATCTTGGTCCTCATACACAAAATAAACAGGGATAAGCTCAGGTTCACGACACGCATCTGCCCGCACATAATGAGGACAAAGCGAGGGGGGAAGCGTTAGGCGCCGCCCATACTGACTTAGTAGTGTCGATGCATGCTCACAGCTGACATCCACTATGAAATCATCTCATCTTTTTCATAAGAGCGGTTGGCTTTTCTTCCCAAATAATCCCAATAGTTCATCGGAGAAATACCCGTACCTGGTTGTTTTGCAACCATATTACCGCAGCTAAATGCGTCTCCAATCTGAATATTGGCATTCGATATCAAACTGCGTCGCATAATTTTTAATGTTTCCATTTCACAAGGCATCGGTTGTTTAATCCCATCCCCCAAAGCGTCTTCCATATGTCGAATCGCCTTTACCAGCTTACCGAGCTCAGTAGGATCAAGCGACGCCACATGATCAGGACCCTGCATTGTTTTGCTTAACGTAAAATGCTTTTCGATCACTCTAGCGCCTAACCCAATCGCAACCAGTGGGACATCAATCCCCAAACTATGATCGGAATACCCTACGCTCAATCCAAACATCGTAGCCAACGTCTGAATAGCACGTAAATTTAAGCTAGCATGGGTTGCGGGATATTCCGACGTACAATGCAATAAAGTTACTTTTTCTTTCAGACACGCTTTACCTTGCTCAGATTGGTAAGCGTGTTGAAACGCACGCTCGCTTGCCTCTCCCGAAGGGTATACATAACCAAACGCAATTACGGACAGTGCTTTTTCTATATCGGTAAGATTGCTCATCCCAGTAGACAGTAAGATAGGTTTTCCAGTCATTGCCGCAGCGAGCAGTAAAGGACCATTGGTGATTTCATTCGAAGCTATTTTGATGCGAGACATCTCCAATTGATTCACTAAAAAGTCGAGACTGCGTAGATCAAAAGGAGTCGATAAAAATGTAATGTTCCGTTTGCGGCAATGCGCGTTAAGATAAGCAAATTCGGCTTGACTGAGCTCTAAAGCCTTAATCATGTCATATTGAGATTCATTATTGTTCGTATTCGTGATCTGGTATTTTACCTTAGGAACATCTTTGATGAGCACATCATCCGTATGAAAGGTTTGAAATTTAACCGCATCAGCGCCCATCTCTGCCGCCACATCAATCAACCATTCAGCATGTTTAACGGAACCATTATGATTCACTCCAGCTTCTGCGATAATAGTGACTTTGTTTGACCGAGCATCCACATGCATTAGGTTACCTCCATTCTAGTGATTTAATAGCGCAAATTGACCATTCACTCAGTTCATGCTCTAAATTATTCGTGGTCCTTCGTAACAATTCTAGACGATCAATTTTGAAATTTTGCAGTAAATCTTGAATATCCGCTTGCGCTGTAAAGCGCGTAAAACCAGTTCCTACAAACGGCCCTTCGGTGGGTAACCACGCATGATACCCAACTGATTCCCCGGTCTCATCGCCCCAACATCCCTTTGCGAAAGTACGGACATACAATAACCCATTGGGTTTCAACACACGAGAAGCCTCCGCGTAAATTGCCTTGGATTTCTCAAAAGAATTACAATACACAGCCGCGTTGTCAATCACGGCATCAAAAAAGTCAGCGTCAAAGGGCAACACCGATATATCGCCTACCCTAAGATCACCGACCCATCCTGGCGTTTGTGCATCAAGTTTTTTTCTCGCCAACGAGATACCCACGGCGGACCCATCAACGCCATACACTGCAAATTTTTCTTTGGCTAGAAACCGCAAATTGGGCCCTGGCCCACAACCAATTTCGAGTATTTTAATCGCAGCCCTATCTTTGACATGATAAAAATTCTTCGCCGTAAACCGAATCAAATCTTCTGTAGGATATTCGGCCCACGTTTGAGAAGTGTATACATCGTCCCAATTCCCCATAAACTCGTTGTCTGACACGCGCCATCCCCGTCAAGAATTGCTCAGAATCATACCCTTTAAAAAAATGGGTTGTCAAATACGCGGATTTACAATTCACCGTACATGCAACCCATATCCGCAGAATACATTTATCGTAAAAAATGATATCATCAATCACAAATTAATACTGGTGCCGCCACTATGAAAAAATTTGCACTACTCATAGCGCTCAATATGGGGCTTGCCTCGTTTGCTTACGCCAAAATGGCACCCAGTTATTGTTCTATTTTACTCGTTGATATCGTTAATCAAACCACCAGCAAGTGTATTTTACTGCAAAAATATGTGAACTCAGGTACGCTGCGGAATGAAAAAACTCTGGAAGAGATTCCTGCGGGTAAAAAAACAAATGGGTTTGTCAGTTTAAGTTCTGATTTTGATGCCGATTTAACGTTGTCATATATGTGTGGCGAAGGTATGGCCACATTTAATATTCACAAAGATGCCTGTGTATATGGAGGAAAAAGTAGTGCAACACTGACTTCTATTGCGGGCATGCATGCGAACTATGCTGTCTCTCAGGGTATATACCATCATATTGTCGATTTTCGACGTGGTAACCTCACTTTTTTTGACCTACCAGGTGGCGTGAAATGGATTTTTTCTGCAAGCTAATCTTACTTTGAACATACGTAAGACACATGCATTAACGCGATGCTCGATATCAGATAGCCAAGACGTACAAAATATGGACCAACCAACCGCGAATTTGTGACTCAAGCAAAAATCCTTTAAACTTACCCTCTTTCTATAAAGTTTTTGACCTATGTTTTACGGTAATCAAGCGCACGACACGCGTACATACTTTTTCACCGCATGGCGTAAACATCTCGCGCAGCAACCCTTAGATCAACTTGAATCTCAATTACTTGCAGTGATCTTACAACATCCAGAGTACCATGTTGAATTAGCACAACAAGACGGAGAACGACAGTATCATCCCGAATTAGGGTTAAGTAACCCGTTTTTACATATGGGGTTACATTTGGCATTACAAGATCAAATTCTACTCGACCGCCCACAAGGCATTAAAACTGTGTTCGAACACTTAGTCCGCCAACATGGCGATAGTCATCATGCTGCACATTTATGCATGGAGCAATTGGCGCAAAGCCTTTGGAATGCACAACGCCGACAATGTCCACCGGATGAGCAAGCTTATCTGCAAACATGCCAACAACTCCTCGAAAAATAAAGTCATTGAAATTCGAAGACTGAACACGTAATGTTACTGCAGGGACGTAGATGAGTAAGTTGGGGCCTTGGCCCAACT
>CAZBSX010000132.1:3590-5079 GCA_964494305.1 uncultured Legionella sp.
ACTTACATGAGATCAGTCAATAAAAATCAAACTACTATAGGTGAGGATTCACAGTCAATGGCGATTAAACGCATCATACATCAGGTCTTACCGAAGCGACTCATTTCCTTGATAAGAGGATGGATATTTGTATCCACCCATATTCACCATTTTTTACCAAACTGCTTTTCATTAATACCTATTAAAGAGCTGTTTGTGATGCTTAGAGGGAAAGAAAGAGTACCTCAAGGGAGTGAAGTGTTTTTTGAAAAATTTTTTCAATTATGCAAAGAGCACGTGATTACACCTCACTTTATTGATATCGGTGCAAACTCCGGTTGGTTTGCGAGATTGGTACTGCGGTTTTTACCTCAAAATAATTGGGTGATTAGCGGTTATGAGCCATTAAAATCCATGTGGCCTTATCTTGAAGATTTGTCTCAATCACACCCCAATATGACGTACAAGCAGGTTGCAGTTGGTGACAGATTAGGTTGTACAGAGATCACCGAGTATGGCTCGTCAGGATTAAGTTCGATTCATGACATCCATCCTGATTATAATGGCTATCTAATGTACAACACAGCGATAATCAATAAATATTCGGTCAATATGATCACTTTGGATAGTGAGCTAGACGCGCTCGTCAAAACAGATGAAGAGGTGGTTTTAAAAATTGATACCCAAGGATACGAGCTTCCAGTACTCAAAGGCGCACAAAAATGGCTAAATAGTGGACGAATAAAGATAATTCTTGTTGAAGTCATGACCCTGCAAAAATATACGCAATCCGCTTTATATCAAGAAATATTTGAGGTGCTGCATGAGACTGGATTCACACTATACGATATGAATCGTGGCGTGTATGAAAAAAACGGCAGATTATCTGAGTTCGATGCAATTTTCATTCACCATTCAATGGATAACAGGATTGAATAATTATTCAACCCTGATCCCCCTTTGACGCAACAACGCGTCTACTGTCGGCAATCTACCTCGAAAGGCAATATACGCATCAGCAGCTTTTTTTGCACCACCCACTTCTAAGATCTGATGCAGAAAATCACGACCCGCTTTCCTATTGAAGATCCCTTCTTCCTCAAATCGGCCAAAGGCATCACTGGATAAAACTTCAGCCCACATATAGCTGTAATACCCCGCAGCATACCCGCCTGCAAAAACATGCGTGAAACTATGTTGAAACCGATTATAAGACACAAAAGGGACCACCGAAATTGTGTTACGAATCTCATTTAAAATGGTGCTGATCAATGTCGCATCGGAATCGGCGGTATACAATTCATGGAGACGAAAATCAAACAACGAAAACTCTAATTGCCGTGTCATTGCCATCGCAGATTGAAAATTCTTTGCTGCGACCAATTGCCGAAATACTTCTGGGGGTAAGGGTTGCCCTGTATCACGATGTTCGGTCAGCATTTGCAACGGCAACTCCTCCCAGCACCAATTTTCAAAAAATTGGCTGGGTAATTCGACGGCATCCCATTCC
>CAZBSX010000133.1:0-5048 GCA_964494305.1 uncultured Legionella sp.
TCAATCCGTTATTTTTTATATCCAACAATTATTACATGCAGAAATTCTACAATTTTTTCCTGCTCATCCCTTAAACATAGCCGAAAAAGCCCCTGAAACGCTAATGTCGAATTTCAAACTAGGGGAGTTACCTGTAGACAATACAGATGCTATTGACGAATCGTCCTCTACACTCAGTAGAACAGAAATCAGACAAATAGATGATGTCTATCGTTTATTAACAGGGACTTATGCTTGGATAAATGCGGATGAACAGTCTTTAGCGGAACTATCTACGGTTATAGATTCGATGCAAAAAAGATTCGCCATCACCACAGCAGTGGCCTCCACCATTCGATTGATTATTCCAGGCTCAGATTCTAAATACGAAGCAAGTTTAAAATCTGCACTAGAGCAAATAGAAACGCATCGTCAAATAAAAAAAATACTGGCAAATCTTGTGACTCTGGATAACGCTAATTTTCCTTCTCTACAAGAAACACAGTGTCTAAGCAGTGATTTGCCACTCTTAGCGCAATACCTCCAAGCGTATGCTCAAGAACAACAATATGCCTTGTTGATCGATTTATTGCAAAAACAAATACTTTCTAATCATGATATGATAGGTTTGATAGACATATTATCCAAAGAAAATCCAAGTATCCGAGAAGATCTCGTGACGTCCATTTTCGGCTTGAATCAATCACCAGAAAATGAATCCTTTAAACTCTATTACACAAGTTTGGCAGATGACACTCCGATTGCTTTGCATACCCCTGTCGAAATTGTGCAAAATTTATCTGATATTGTTGATTTATACGGACCAAGAACGGCCAGAGAAACTCAATTTTTAGAATGGATCACGGTATTATTATCGCCATCGGGTGTGTGGCCCAAGATAAAACTTTCAGACGTATTACGAAAAAAAATCGATGAATATCATTTATCTAACGCGCTACAAAATATATTTTCCACGCCGTATTCTTCTCAAAGAATGCAAGAGCTTATTGCAGTAATACCTGCGTTCACTGTGGGTAACCTGGCCACATTAACTAAGGTTTTTCGTAGCCAGAACGAAGATAGGCAAACCATGATAATACGCGCTTTGCTAGGTTACCGTGGCACGATAAAATTAAAAGACTATGTACAACACAATCTACAGTACCGTGACATTGTTGATTTAGTTGAAAACATGTTTAGTGCAACTGCGGTTGCTGCAGCTTTAGCCGAAGAACGATTAAACCTATCTGCACTCAAACAGTCGTATTTTACCTTATTAGACAATATCCTTTCGGGCGCTACACAAGTAGATTCTTTTTCTTACGAAATGTTATTAGAATTACAAACCGCACTAAATGCTACATTTGCAGCGGAAAACGAGTCCAATCAAGTCTTGAATTTGCTAAAAATGTCGGCCAAACCCCCGGGGAACATTGGTATTCTCATTAATTTACACAAAACCATCCAAGGTCGTTTATTGGCAAAAAAATTGTCAGAATATTTTGATGAACCTTATTCCAAGCGTTCTTCACAACGACTGAGCATGCTTCTTCCAAATTTCGAAGATCGTGAAACGGACTACTATAACAATGCGAAAATCTTAAATGCCGCATTGGAGCTTCTATCACCGATCCAACAAACTCAAATTATCTTGAACCTATTTAACAACCAACCTGATCTGTCGCATGTGATCAAACCTCTTTTAGGGTATGGATCTACTCTAAAATTCACAGCACTTTTTGATGTCATGAAATCGTTAAATCCAGAGCAATGGCATCTTTTATTAGATAGCAGCAATATTGTAAATGTTTTAAGCAATCTATTTGCTAAATATCAGCAAGAATTTTCCAAAGATGCGATGGTCTTTCTCAGCGATTTGCCTGAAGCCATGTTGGATAAATTAATGCCACAAATAAGTGATACAGATATAGAACAGAATTTAAACCAATATTTCGAGCGCGACTTTAAAAAACTACCGCAAGCGAATACAACGGATTGGGGCCAAACGGCAAAAATCATTTCTAACTTATTTAAAAACTGTACCGCGTCTAGTTTCGTAGAAAAACTCGCAACAGCGCCATCACCTCAAGCACTCAAGGTCTTGCTATTAAGAGAGATCCCACAAGAAAAATATAATTATTGGGCAGAGTATTTAGTCGCGATTGCCATGAAGCGACTGAGCGAGCATCAAGCTGCTATCGTTCTTAAACAAGATGCGCAATTAAAATCAGCCGGAGAATTAGGTGAAAAACTTGCACTTGAAATAGAGTGTTTGCAGAAAAATAATCATGGAGCAATAAAGTTACAACGCGTCAAAGATGCTCTAAGCCATCTGCCTGAAGAGATCAGTCCTGCAGAAATGCACGCCGAATTACGCAATAAAAATAGCTCATTAGCACAAGCAGTCTACTCTTCTTGTATGCCTACACAATACGGATTTAATTTGTTTAATTCCAAAAAAATTCTAGATCCTGATTTTGCTTTTCTAAAAGAAATCAATACATGTTTGGACAGTATGGATGAGGCGTTGGGTGCAAAAAAAAATGACAGCCCTGGTGGGGCGCCATTTAGATAATCGCGTCTTTGATTTTGAGGTCATGCATTCGTTCTGAAATAACACGGGTATCTATTGGAGATAAGCAGTTGGTGAAGGAAGGTATTCTAGAGGTTATTCTGCTGCGTTCGGAGCCGGATCAGCTGCTTTATTCTTAGTACGTTCTTCTTTCCACGTTTGAAATAAAACATAAAATACGGGCACAAAAACGACAGCCAAACATGTGGATGCGATCATACCACTGCATACTGCAATGCCAATGGAGCGACGTGCATTAGCACCTGCGCCTGTGGCGAAGACCAAGGGTAGAACACCCATAATGAAGGCGAAGGATGTCATTAAAATAGGACGGAAACGGGTTTTAGCGCCTAATAATGCAGCCTCAATAATGGTTTTACCGTGTTGTTCGCGTTGTTCACGTGCGACTTCTACAATCAGAATGGCATTTTTTGCCGCTAGTGCAATTAAGAGCAAGATCCCAATTTGAGTGTAGATATTATTTGCCAGACCCAGTAACGATAAAACGAGCACGGTACCGATTAAAGCCAAGGGGACGCTCAAAATAATCGAGATAGGCGTCCACCAATTTTCATATTGCCCTGCTAGGATCATATAGACCAAGATTAATGACATAATGAAAATATAATAACTTAAGTTACCAGCGATTTTTTCCTGATAAGCTGTGCTGGTCCACTCATAGGAAACGCCAGAGGGTAGGACTTGATCGGCCAACTGTTCAAGCGATGTGATCGCTTGTCCAGAGCTATATCCTTGGCGTGCCATCCCATTGATCAAACTAGACGGGTATAAGTTATATAAAGAAATCAGTGCAGGACCCACGGCGGGCGTAATATCGGTTAACGTTCCTAAGGGGACCATGTCACCCGATTGATTACGGACATAAAAATTGCGGACATCATCGATGGTCATTCGCGATGCTGGCTCTGCTTGCACGTACACTTGAAAGATTTGGCCGAATTTGGCAAATAGATTGACATAAGACGAGCCAAGATAGGTTTGTAAGGTATCAAATGCATCACCAAGCGTTACGCCTAAAGATTCGGCTTTGGTTCGATCAATGGGTGCAGCCACTTGGGGCACAAACGCGCGAAAGGAGGTAATGCTTTTTTGAATAGCAGGGATAGCAGTTGTTCGTTTCACAATTTGATCAGTAATCAATTGCAGTTTTTGGTAATCATATGACCCATCTTGTAATTCAATTTGCATTTGAAAGCCCCCAGATAATCCCATACCTTGAATAGCCGGGGGGATGACAACCATGACTTGTGCATCCAGGGTTTTATTCGCCAAATCATTCAGTTTGTTATACATGGCCAGTAAATTTTGCGCTTTACCGCGTACGCTCCAGTCTTTAAAAATGACATACAAGACCCCCGCATTGGCTAAATTACTGTTATTGTCGAGTAGAGAGACACCATCGATGCTGATGGCATTGTCGACGCCATCCATTTGGGTGATTTTTGCACTCAGGTCTTTCATCACTTTTTCTGTGCGATCTAAAGTGGACCCATCGGGCAAAATGACATTCAAGACCAAATAGCCTTGATCTTCAATGGGGATAAATCCAGTCGCGATACGACTTAATCCTAAAATGGCGCAGACCACGAAGATAACGCCAACGAAGCAGAAGACTTTGTGGTGATGAACTAATTTATTTAATAGACCAGCATATGTGGTTTCTAAGGCGTGATAGATTTGATCAAATTTACGAAAAAAAATGTTTTTCTTTCGGTTTGGATCGATGGGGCGCAGCCAGAGCGCACATTGCGTGGGTTTTAAGGTGATAGCATTGATTGCACTAATGAAGGCAGTGGATGCAATGACTAAGGCAAATTGCGCATACATTGCCCCGGTTAGACCCGGTAAAAATCCTGGCGGCACAAAAACTGCCATTAGGACGAGTGTGATCCCAATCACGGGTCCCATGAGTTCCTGCATCGCTTGAATGGCTGCTTTTTTGGGAGGCAGGCCACGTTCAATATGTTGCGTGACGCCTTCAACGATGACGATCGCATCATCCACTACGATTCCAATTGCAAGCACAAGGGCGAACAACGTAAGGAGGTTGATGCTAAAACCCAAAGCCAACATCGCAATGAAAGCCCCAATAATGGTAACAGGTACTGTGGTGGCGGGGACTAAAGTGGCGCGAAAATTTTGTAAAAAAACCAAAATGACAATGAGAACTAAAATACCTGCTTCAAATAAGGTCTTGTAGACTTCGTCTACGGACGCTTTTACAAAAATTGTGGTGTCGAAAGGAATGGTATATTTAAGTCCGGGTGGAAATTTCTTAGCCATTGCGGCTACGGTTTTACGTACTTCTTTGGCAACCTGTAAAGCATTAGCGCCCGGTAATTGAAAAATACCGATTGCGGCAGTGGGTTTGTTATTGAGTTTAGCCAATTGACTATAGCTGGATGATCCTAGTTCAACCCGCCCGACATCGCGAATGCGCACAATTTGTGAGGTGGTACTGGTATTGGCGGATTGA
>CAZBSX010000134.1:0-5036 GCA_964494305.1 uncultured Legionella sp.
GCATTAGCCGATGCGCCTAATCCCACAGCTATTGTTGATTTTCCCGCTTCACAAGCATCATTGGCGCAAATAATCGATGGGTGTGCAGCACGCTTTGAAGTCTATTATCGAGGCATCGAATTGGCGAATGGGTTTCATGAATTGACGGATCCAGCGTTGCAAGCAGCACGTTTTGATGCCGATAATCATATTCGACAGGCACAAGGTAAACCCTCGGCGCCTATTGATATCTTGTTACTCCAGGCTTTAGAACATGGCCTTCCACCCTGCGCTGGCGTGGCCTTGGGCGTCGATCGACTTTTGGCTTTGGCTTTACAGCACACGCAATTGAGTTCGTGTTTGGCGTTTGATTTTTCTAGAGCTTGATCACGGTAAACGCATCTATATGAACATTGCAAGACTAGAATGCCTACGTTCCATGCTTGATGCGCGGAATCCAAATGTTCTCTGATTGGAGATCCTATGGATGCTGTGCATAAAGCATGGCACGGAGGAAAAAGAGATGGGGCGTGCTATCCCATGAGTATACAAGTACTCGAGTTATGACCACTGCTTGATCACGATTTTCACCATTAAATGATGGCCATGCAAGCGAATTTTATACGGGTAATGCGCGCGATAATCACTATATTCTAGCGTATATCCTGCTTGCTGTAATGTAAGGATATCGTGCTCAGCAGAGCGTGTGATACTTGTAATTGGGCCGGGCGCGGGTTTGCCTTTGATCCAATGGTATAAATGATTGACTGGTATGCGAATACCGGTTTCTGTCGCGAGTAGTTCTTCAGCGTGATGGGCATGGATGATTTTGCCTCCTTCTCGATAGGTGACGTTATCTTGATGTTGAGTAATTTCCATCGCATCGCTTCCCAATGGCCCATAAATTAAGATTTGATAGTCCTGTGGAGCCTGTTGTGTCCAGTAAAACGTAGCGGTCCAGCCATGGTGCTGGCTTTTGGCTGCAATTGCGCCAGAGACCGCAAAAACGGGCTGGTTGGATGCGGCGGGGGAGGTGTCCGCGTGCTGGATTGGGAGTGTAGTACATCCGCTTAAAATCAGCATGAAACACGTAGAGATGTATCGATAAAAGCGCATGGGATTGTCATTGTTGGATGGTTTATGAAACAATAACAGGACTTGGCTCAAAAACCAACAAGACTGATGTAAAAGCGAGTGATTAAAAATATGATGAACCGTAAGTAGCTTATGATATACCCGTTCGTGCTGAGGAGTGGCGTAGCCACGTCTCGAAGCATGAATAGACAACGTGGGACTTCGAGACTCAGTCCGAACGGAATTTATCAATGATGTCCATCTTAACTAACCGAGTACAACCATTATGACTGGTCCTGTAATTTATCCTGGAACCTTTGATCCGATTACCAATGGGCATGTGGATATCATCACGCGTGCAGCGAAGATTTTTCCTAAAATTATTGTTGCGGTGGCTAAAAATAGCCCCAAGCATCCTTTTTTTTCTTTAGAAGAACGTGTGCATTGTACGCAAGCAGCAGTAGGGCACCTTGCCGAGGTCAGTGTGTTGCATTTTGATCAACTTTTGGTTGAGTTTGCACGTCAACACGGTGCAAGGATCATCTTGCGTGGACTTAGAGCCGTCGCTGATTTTGAATATGAATTCCAATTGGCAGGGATGAACCGTAAATTGATGGCCGATATTGAAACAATTTTTTTGACTCCTTCGGAAGAGTCGATGTTTGTCTCGTCAACGTTAGTCCGTGAAATTGCAGCATTAGGCGGCAATGTGAGCGATTTTGTCCCTAAAGATGTAGTGCACGTGTTACAGAGGCGGCTTGCGGCGCAAAAATTTTGATATAGAGAGGTTGGTTTTTATCTAACTGAGCTCACACATATATTGTGTTCCTGTTAACATAAACTGATTTTTGTCATTAAGCATTTTGCGGCTTCGGCATCTTCGATTCGTTGTTGATACGTTGACTCAAATAAGCGAAATCGAAATCCAGCAAACCCCAATGTTGTTATCATATTTCCGATGACATAGGCTATACCCGCTGAGCTTGGCGCATGGCATAGCCCTGCATTTGGCGCCACATCACCATTTTTCAAGATAACAGGCCCTACGTAAGGTGCATTTGTTGTGGAGACATTGCATGATTCTACACCGATTTTTGCAATACCTCTTTCTACCAGAGAATCAATGGTTTCACGCGTGATATGCTGCTCAATCTGCTCACCCAACACTGGTTTTAAGAGAGTGGGAAAAGTTATGCGTAACATATTGAATTGAATTTGCAAACGATCGTAAACAAAGGGCTCAAACTCACCTTGTTTAACTGGCTCGGTGTCACCACAAAATGTTTTTGTTCCGGCAATGTGGAGCACCAATAAATTACTGTTTAGAGGATCGGGATAGAACTGCACCACTGATGTATGTACACCACCTGCACCATTTCCACATCGCAACGCAAGATTGGTATGGATATTTTGCTCCAGCAGAGATAGCTGATTGATAGGGATTCTAAGTTGCATATAGGTCCCAGAAAATAGAGCATTATTAGAAGCTCTTATACCCAGATCATCCGTAGCACGCACTCTACTTCCCGTATTAACGGCATAAAAAAAACGTCCATACGTTCTATCTTTTCGATTGGTATCAATAAGTCGATTTGTTATGGGCTCAACCATCTTGAGATCGACCACTCGAGTTAAATTCGACTCACTTTCTCTATCTTCACATACTAGTTGAGTCACTTTACGGTTTTTTATGCGAAAATATGATTTAACTTGACCATTTTCATTGATGTACTCGCCACAACCGCTTTTTAAATATTCTGTGATATGTTGCATGAATTGATTCGCATTGATTCTACCTGCTGGACGTCTAGCAACTGAAACGTGCTCATGCCAAACTAGCTTTCCCGTTGTATCGTTTATACTTGTATGTCGATCAACAAATTCCTGACCATAAGGAAAGTAGGTAAGATATTCTTCTGGCGAAATCACTCTCGAATCAGTGTACCCTGTTTGTTGCAGCTGACTGATAAGTGAACTTGTTTTGGAGATGGCATTGGGTGTATTAATGTAGATGTCCATTCGGTGATTTTTACCATCATCTGTTTCGCCAGGAGCAGCTGGCAACAACAAACTGCCAAATGATTCGAAAATTTCAAGGAGTTCGCTGTCTTGCTGTTCGTAAATAATACTCATCATACGCCGCCAAAGTAGCATACAATACTCACCGTACTTTTCTAGAACGACCTGATCGTTCTTTAATTTCTCTGGATCTTCAGCTAATTTGTACAATTCTTCAATGAAGGCTCTGGTTTTCGGAGTTTCAAGATGAGTCAAACTTGCTGCCAGCCCTCCTGGAGCAGTATACAATTGTTTAATAAAAATTTTGGCTTCAGCAGGAGAAGGAGTAACTGCACCAATTTCATTATGTGACACGCTGGCGCACAAATTAGACGCTGGAGAATCAGTTGGATTTTGATCTCCTATGACTGTGATGCGTAGTTTCTTGTTTTGTGCTCTATATTCTAAATATGCAAGCAAAGCGGTCATCAATCCAGAAAATCCTGCACCAATGATGGTTAATTTATCTGTCTCATTTCGAATAATGGGTTGTGTTTCATTGTTTGAATTCATAAAGCGCTCTGCAAAAAGGCATGAAGGGGGCATTTTATTCTCCCTGCCGTTTATTATCAATGCTGAGCGTACATTGCTACGGTGCAATCAACCTGTATTCAAATTGATTTTTTGGGATCAATTGCCTGACACCCTTGAATCACCGGAACTATTCGCAGCTAGATATTTTTAGGGCACACTCTAATCATGAATGAGTTGTTGCATCGCATGAAAGACTGTTTCGATTAATTCATCTTTGTTTTCAAGGCTAAAATGCGACGCGTCAATCGGTTTGCCGATATGGAGCTCCGCGTGTTGATCGAGGCAAAATTGGCGTGAGCGTGCTGGTAGAATACGATTGGCGCCGCGGATTCCCATCGGAATAATCGTTGCCTGAGTTTGGATGGCAGTGATGAAGCCTCCTTTTTTGAACTTACCTAACGCACCTGTTGGCGATCGGGTGCCTTCAGGCGCAATCCACATCACAATGCCAGATTCTAATAAGTGTTTGACTTGATCTAAATCTTGCAGTGCTTGGCGCCGGTTTTTACGGTCGATAAATGGAAATTCTGCGGCGACCATGCCGCCACCCATAATCGGAATATACGACAATTCTTTCTTTGCCAGCATTCGAATCGACGCGTTAGGAAATGCCTGCAAACTTAATGGGATATCAAAGAGGCTCGAATGATTACACATTAATATAGTTGCTTGGCCTGATTTTGGTTGGACACCATGTGGATTGACAATTTTACAGTGGATACGCAATAAACTCAGCATTCGCTTGGCCCATCGTTGCAATTCGATATTGCACCACTGGCGGCTAATTGTACCGCGTACCGCTTTCCAAATGGCGCGACCACACGTGTCTGCCATATACCAAAACGAGACGATGATGATCCAAAGTGATTGTATTTTACCAGCTTGCATGCTTGATTCTCGGAATAAAAAGTGCACGATACAATGACTTTGATTTGAAGTCTAGAGGATGCAATAGGGCAACCTCACTTGTGTCCAACAACCAAACAACAAGTTTTTTTCTAGGTTTACAGCTGAATGTTCTACGTCCTGCGGAGTGTCCACAGGATCCAGGAATTGGGTAAGATCTCTGGATCCCCCGCATGAAGCGGGGGAAGTAGGCGGTTGGTGTGAGGGAGATGTGGCAGTTGGGGTGAAATAAGTGCCATCGAGAGCCTACATGCCTCGACTTGTTCGAGGCATCCACCCCCGCATGAAGCGGGGGAAGTAGGCGGTTGGTGTGAGAGGGATGTGGCAGTTGGGGTGAAATAAGTGCCCACGAGAGCCTACATGCCTCGGCTTGTCCGAGGCATCCAGGAATTGAGTAAGATCTCTGGATCCCCCGCATAAAGCGGAGGATGTAGGCGGTTGGTGTGAGAGGGATGTGGCAGTTGGGGTGAAATAAGTGCCCACGA
>CAZBSX010000135.1:0-5031 GCA_964494305.1 uncultured Legionella sp.
CCTTGGCGGTATTGGCTGCATCTTGCCCCGTCATTGAATCAACTACAAAAAATGTTTCAATAGGATGAGCGGTTTTATGGATCATTTTCAATTCTGTCATCATGTCATCGTCGATATGTAACCGGCCAGCGGTATCGATAATCAGTAGATCAATAAATTGTTTTTTAGCCTGTGCCATAGCACGTTTGACAATCTCGACAGGTTTCTCTGTTGCAGTCGATGGAAAGAACTCCACGCCGATTGATTCGGCCAAAATTTGCAGTTGAGTAATCGCTGCGGGGCGATAAACGTCAGTACTGACCAGCATGATTTTCTTTTTTTCAGTTTCTTTTAAATGACGGGCCAGTTTGGCACAGTTTGTGGTTTTCCCTGATCCTTGTAAGCCTGCAACGAGGCACACGGCAGGGGGTTGTGTACTAAAATTAAACTCTACCCGATTATCACCCATAATGTGGATGAGTTCTTCTTTAATAATTTTAACGAGGGCTTGATTTGATTTAAGGTTGCTATCAATGTCTTGGCCAAGCGCTTTTTCTTTGATACGTTCGATAAATGCTTTGACGACAGGCAAAGCAACGTCCGCTTCCAACAGAGAGAGACGAACCTCATGGAGCGCGCCTTTCATGTTCTCTTCAGTAAAGCGGCCTTGTCCTGTAATATTTTTAAATGCTTGCGTTAATCGAGTAGTTAGTTGATCAAACATGATTAGCCTCATTAGGACGACATTTTTCTAATTTCAGAGCGCATCATAGCATAAGTCAATGTATTCTGTCTGTGGTTTCATCATTTTACCAGGGCAAACGCATGTGTGATTAATAAGTAATCAACAAGTTTTTTTCTAAGTTTACAGCCCCATGTTCTACGTCCTGCGGCTTGTCTGCAGGACCCAGGAATTTGGCAAGCTCCCTAGATCCCTCGCATAAAGCGAGGGATCTAGGCGGTTGGTGTGATTTGCAGTCACACATGCGTTTGTACTGGTCATTGTACCGACCTACTCTTTTTTTTCAGATAGAGAGTCGGTACAATGATGAAACCGATGCTTTTCAAATCTGTTGTACTCACCTACCTATATTTAAGGATCAGTAGTGCACCTATCTGTTAGTATACTGCTTACACTCGTGCTTGTTCTTGTATTTGTTTCCGGATTTTTCTCTGCCGCTGAAATTGGGGTGATGTCGTTAAATCGGTATCGACTACGCCATTTAGTGAAGCAAAAACATAAAGCCGCGATCCGAGTCAATCATATGTTATCGCATCCCGATCGTTTGCTTAGTATTATTTTGATTGGAAATACGGTCTGCAATATTGTCGCGTCTATGGCTGTGACGTTGGTTGGTCAGCATTGGTATGGGGAGACAGGTGCCCTCGTTGCTTCGGGACTATTAACCATTGTGGTGCTGATTTTTTCAGAAATGACGCCTAAAACGTATGCGGCTTTGCATCCACAACGGGTCGCGTTCATGTGTTCATTACCCCTTACGCTATTACAATGGATATTTGCTCCTTTGGTCTCGGCGATTTCGTGGGTTGCGAATTTTATATTACGGTGTTCTGGGGTGTCGTTTGAGCATGTCCATAAAGATGCGTTATCTGGTGAAGAATTGCGTTCAGTGGTCCATGAAGCCGGGAGCCTATTGCCGATTGAACATAAAGGCATGTTGCTGAGTTTGTTGGATTTAGAGCAAGCTCGCGTAGAAGATATCATGGTCCCGAAATCCGAAATTGTGGGCATTGATTTGGATCAACCCTGGCTGAAAATATTGGAGCAATTGGAAACAGCGCAACATACTCGCTTGCCACTTTATCGCACTTCGATTGATCAATTAGAAGGAATGATCCATCTGCG
Organism: uncultured Legionella sp.; assembly: GCA_964494305.1. Lineage (GTDB taxonomy): Bacteria > Pseudomonadota > Gammaproteobacteria > Legionellales > Legionellaceae. The sequence continues at coordinate 1,847 of CAZBSX010000135.1, forward strand.
CTCGGTATTGAATTTATTGCTGGAAAACCGCCTTGATCGCGATGGTTTATTGAAGATTACCGAGACGCCCTATTATATCCCCGAAGCGACGGCTTTAAACGAGCAAATTTTGAATTTTCAAAAAATGAAGCGTCGTTCTTGTTTTGTAGTCAATGAATATGGTGATTTACAGGGATTGGTAACGATGGAAGATATTTTGGAGGAAGTGGTTGGCGAATTTACCACGGATATTGCAGATTTGAGTAAAGATATTATGCCGCAAGGGGATGGTTCATTCATTTTGGATGGGAGTATCACTTTGCGGAATTTATCACGTATGTTGAATTGGCAATTACCCGCGCTTGGCCCAAGAACCCTCAGTGGCTTGATTATTGAATATTTGGGTTATATCCCGCCGGCAGAATGTTGTTTGAAAATTGCTAATTACCGGATCGAAATTCTCAAGATTGGCGATAATATTATTCGCAGTGTTGCAATGTCTAAACTCAAATCCTAATCGACGTGAACACGTGTCTATTCGTCACCACGCGAGCGTCTGTTATGTCGTATAGAGGGACTCTTTTTTTCTTTGCTTTTCTGTGAAAGTGAGGATTCGTTCTCTGTCTTTAGTGAGCCGTGGTGAAAAAAACTGCTGCGTTGCGGAGTCATCGAATGTTGAACTTGCTGTTCTTTTCGTTTGCTTGAGAAGTGAGACGACTTTTGTGATGTATCGAATTCGGATTGGGTTTTGCTGGGCGCTTGTTTGGGAGAACTAGGCTCAGGAGGTTGCGTATGAAGAAATTGTTTGGCTTGCTCAATATCTTCCTGAGAACTGGCATCGCCAGCAATCACGGTTTGCTCTTCGATAATAGGTAGGATCGCAGCAGTGGGCTGAGCAGTGTAATAATCGCGCATAGCCTGTGTTAAGAGATGAGCTGCGCTGAGAGCGCTATCTTTATCGGTGACACCAAGTAGCATATCGAAGGATGCCTGGATCGCTCTAGGTAAGAGCAATTGATCAAAGATTTGTGCGTGACCGATGGCCAAAGCGAGATCTTGTCCGGTGATATCTTGCTCCAGAACAGTTTGTTTTGCAGTGGCTAAGGATAATGCTTGGACTAAGAGTGCAAACTCTGGTTCATAATGAAGATCAAAGGCCAGCATTTTTTGTAAGGCTCTGGCCGTTTTTTGGGTGGGTTTGAGCACGGTGTCGGCAGAGAGATCGAGTTGCCAGACTGCTTTTAATTGATCAATCTGTGATTTGGTGTCTCTCCCTTCCGGCGTGAACGCGAAGAATTTGGATTTCCAAAATGTACGATATAAATAAGCTCCCCAGGATGTTGGTGGGTGTAAGAAGGCGGAGTAGGAGGCAAGATTCAATTTTTGTTTGGGATAAACAGCCGCTATTTGACCACATAACGCCATTTCGGTCATCAACGTTTTCTCACTAGCGGTACCTGACCAATCAAACCAGGGATATCCTAGTCCACTCCCTTGCTGAGAGACATCAAGGGCTTGAACCATACACAGCGGTTGCTTAGGAGTAGGTGGCAAGCTTGCAATGAAACGGCGATTGTATGCATGAACGGCGTCAATCGTGCGTTGGATCGGTTCGTTTTGTTGATGGTCTGAGGATACAACATAATTTAAAAGCTTTTTTGGATCGTATCGATACACATGTTTCAATCGCGTGAGTCTATCTTGAAATTGCGTGTGATACTGAGCGGTTGGGAGATCGATGAGCTCGCTCAACGCAGCGGTTTGAATTTGAATTCGATCGACATTTTCCGTGATATCACCCGATATTGGGTTGATGGGATAAACCTTTTGCTGATAACAGAGATACTCAGAGTTTGGATCTGGTTGCATCGTTTCTACGCGCGTGACCAAACTCTGAGTTTGACAATAGACGATGCTATTGGAGCCCTCATCTTGCGTGCTGGAATGCACGTTTTTCGTTTGGGGCAGATGGGATGCTGCCTGGTATTGTTGGCGAAGATGTTTTAGCAACAGATTTTTACCGGCGTTTTGTAATTGACTGACTTGCGCTTGCAATCGGTTATTGAGCGTTTTGACATTGAGTGTAGTTTGAGGCTGGCCATTTTCTAAGCTTAAACTTAGCAATTCGGCTGCAAATATTTGCATAACCTGCTGGTTGATTTCTTCTAGAGTTCTAAGATAAGCAGCATGCCGAATATAAACAGTGACGCCCTCTGTGCGCATGGCATTTTGATAGGTTTGTGCAATTTCATTGAGGTAGATGTGGAGTGTTTGCTGTAATGGAAAAATAGTATGGCCGGGTATACTACGCAGTAATTGCCAAATTCTTTCTTTATGGGTTTGAGAGGTATTGAGTTTGGCCAACAAAGCTTGTTTAAATTGATTTTGAACGGCTTCATTCGAAAACCTTCGGTTCATAATCAAAGTTTTCCCTTCTTCATCAATTGAGGTCAGTAATTGGCGACCCTGTGGATCAAAGAGATAAGGTTGTGGAATAATGGGGTCGATTAGAAAATTAATATTCGCCAATGCTTTAGGTTGTAAGAGTTTATCTTGATCTGGAATGAGTAAGTTCAATTCAGTGTAGGGTTTTTTTAACGCTGCAAATGTCGTGCTATTCGGTTTATTGGTGAAGCCAATGAGTGCACGCGTCAAGGAATTTATTCGAGTTCGCTCTTCAGGGCTTCTTGTTTCAAAGGGGGTGGCTGTTAAAAGATTTATGCATTTTTCTGCTTCTGCTTTCACGTACAGGTGTTCACAAGCTTCCATTTCTGCACGCAATTCAGTGAGTTGACTGCGAAAATAATGTGCTTCGATAATGGGCTGATCTGCTGCAAGATCGCTTGAATCCAAGCGGAGTTTCGGATAGAGTGCGATGAGCGCTGTGTAATTGCTGGTACTGGGTGTTTCGGCAAATTCGGTCAAGGTTGCGATGAATTTGAAGAGCAGATTTTGCTTTTTAGGTTCTAAGTGTGCGAGCTTGAACCGACTTAACCAAGGGAGTAGGGTGTCTATTTCTTGTTGAATCACTGAAATCTCACAGGAGTTTCGTGCTTGCTGTAAATCTCTGAGCGATACCTCAAAGTGGTAATCTCGAAAAATTCGATTAACTTTGGTAGCAAATGCCTGTTCGTCAAAGTTTTTTGGAGCAATCTCCGGGGTAAATTGATTACGTATTTCAACCAAATCTATCTGAGGGATGCCTT